>PGXR01000078.1 GCA_002839245.1 Spirochaetae bacterium HGW-Spirochaetae-7
CGAGCGCCGAGGAAAGCGTCATCAGGGTACCGCCGGGATCGACCCTGGCTGATGCCGAGCGCATCCTGATACGCGAGACTCTGGCTGCCCAGGGCGGGAACAAGAGCCGTACGGCGGAGATACTTGGAATCGGCAGGAAGACCCTGTACCAGAAAATACAGGATTATAAACTGGAGCCGGGACACGAGTAGCGCGGATGATTCGGGTCAGTCCAAGATTCCCGTTGCAGCGCGAGGGCAATCATCCTGCGGCGGTGATCGTCATCGTTCTTCGCCGTCTCGAGCGTAGCTCCGAACAGCCCGTCGCGCGTGGCCTTGGCAATCTCCAGTATCGCATCCTTGAGTTCGTGGCCGGCACGTTCATACACCCCCGCTATCTCGCCCGAACCCTGCACGAGCCCGAGCACCGCAGCGGCGCGTACGCACGAGGCGACGACCGCAGGCTCCGGATCGTAGAGTCCTTTTCGCAGGAATACCCAGGCGCTCCTCTTGCCCGACAATCCCAGCCGCCTGGCCGCCCCGCTTCGCCTCTCCGGATCGGTGTGCGTCGTGAGCTCGGCTCCCAGCTCGAACAGGTCGATGCGGTCGGGACCGGCGAGAGGCTTCGCGCTAGCACCTGGACGCTCGCGTTCCAGGACCGAGAGGATGCCATAAGCCTTCGCTACCATCGCAAAACGGCCCGCCGTACGGGGATCCCGCGAAGCGTCGGGGTGCAGTTTGAGGCTGAGGTTCCTGTAGGCCCGCCGAATTTCGGCGGACGGCGCCCCCGGTTCGAGGCCGAGCGCCAGATACATTGACCTTTCACTCATCCAGTCCCGCCTGCGGCCGCTTTAGGGATGGCAGGTGCCTGGGCGGAGCGCGCTGACAACTCGGACAGCAAGCCCTCGAGCAGGGTTGCTGTCATTGCCGCCTTCTCGTCATCCCCGGAGCAGCCCGGGACCATCGCCAGTACTTCGGAAAGCTCGGCGGACAGCGCTGCATCGAGGGTCAGGCACTGAGCCTCGCGCCTGGCGATCTGGGCGAGGGCGAGCACCCTGTCGCCGGGCGAACGCGAGTCAAGCCCGCCGTCGAAGACCGCGATCGACTGTTCCGAACCGGTATCCATGTCGCGGGCCCTGACGAGAAGCATGTCGCATTCGTCGATCGCGAACTCGACGGCTATCCTGGGCTGACCCTTGGCGGCCTTGCGGATGCCGGGGAGCAGGAACCTGCCTACCGATACGTTGGAACTCGCCTTGCCGTCCTCTCCCTGGAGCACGTGCAACTCGACCGAGCGCTGGAAATTCTCCACCGTGGTAAACACCTGGTGACCGGCGGCTGGCAAGGCTTCGTTCTTCTTGATCAGCGGCACGAAGCGCCCCCCGTCTATCTCGAGCCCGAAGGTCCGCGAGCAGACGTCGGTAAAGGACAGACCTTCGAGCCGTCCCTCAATCCTGGCGGCCTCTACGGCAGCGCCCAGAGCGACTATCTCCTCTGGATTTACCCGAGGATCGGCACCGCGACCGACGAGTTCGCCGAGGCGGCGCCTGGCCAGGGGAATCCTGCTCGACCCTCCCGACAGCACCAGAGCGCCTATGTCAGCGGCCGATACGCCGGCTGAACGCATGACTCGTTCGACGAGGTCGATGCTGCGCTCAATGAACGGCGACGCGAGCCTCTCGAATCGATCCCTGTCGAACTGGACGCTCGGATGCACCAGTCCGTCCGAACCCTGCAGGAACGGAACGGCGATTGTCGCCTCGTCCCTCACCGACAGCTCTATCTTAGCCTTTTCACACAGGTCGACCAGCGTGCGCGACAGGTAGGGATCGTCGTCCGGATCGATACCGAAGCCGGACCGGAACCTTTCGGCAGCGTCCCGATACATCGCCGCATCCAGGTCCATTCCACCCAGCGCGTCGTCGCCTTCGCTCGGGAGTACCCAGCACGAGCCGCCCCTTGCGCGAAGAACGGTCGCGTCGAAAGTGCCGCCGCCGAAGTCGTACACCAGGACCAGGCGTTCCTGATCGTCTTTCACGCCGGCCCATGCGCGGGCGAGCGCCGCGGCGCTCGGCTCGTTCATGATACGCTCGACCTTTAGGCCCGAACGACCGGCCGCATCCCTGACGGCGCGACGCTGGGGGTCCCCGAACCTGGCCGGTACGGTGATGACAGCGCCGTCTATCTCGAAGCCCAGGAAATGTTCCGCGTCCTTCTTTACTTTCGACAGTATCGCGGCCGCTGCATCCTCGGGTGTCCTCGGGCCGCCGCCGAAATCGACCTTCCGAGACTTGCCCAGCAGCCGCTTGACGCCGAACAGGGCGGACTGCGGATCGGCGAGCGCCTGGTTCCTGGCGGATGCGCCGACGAGCAGATTGCCGGAATCGGAAATGGCGACCACCGACGGGGTCGCCCGCTCGCCGCGGTCGTTCGGGATCACGACGGGAACGTCCCCGTCCATCCATGCGCACAGGGTATTAGTCGTGCCAAAATCAAGCCCGACTATGCCGCGCACTCTATCGTTCCTTCGATCGGCCGTCCCGCTCGCCTTCAAGCGAAATGACAAGATCTATCTCCGCTATCGTCGCGCCGAGCCGGGCAGCTATTATATCGCTCGAGAAACCCCTCCGAGACAACGACAGAACCTTGTCGGCAAAAGGTTCTTCGATGGGGAGCGGCTTGTCTGAAAATCGTATGAAGGGGACTTCAGGCGCTGCCTGTTGCGCTGCCTCTTCCGGCAGGAATTCTGGTACGCTGGTCTGTACCCGCTCAGGCGCGCGCTCAGCCGAGCGCTCGGCGCTTCGCTCGACCTGGCTTGCGGAAAGCGCCGCGGACGCGACGTTCCTGCCTAGCCTGTCGTAGACGACGTTCTCCGCCTGCCTCCGCGTACGGTCCTGGCCAAGCATTGCCAGGCGCTTGTCTGCCTCGCCCACCAGTTCCTTGAGAGCCTTGAGTCTGTCCTCCAGTACCGTGACATTCCTGTCCGCGCTTGAATCGAGCTCCACTATGAGCGCGCCTATCTCGCGCCTGATACGTTCGAGCTCCTCGCCCGAGCCAAGGAATTTCCTGACCGTCGACCTTGTCCAGAGCACCACTACGAGGCAGACGAGGATTTGCGCGACTATCGCATATAGTATGGGAGTCATGCCTTATCCGGAAATATCGATATGGGCGCCGAGATCGGGATCGCTGATCGTCTCGACGTCATCGTCGGCCTTGGACTTGTCATCACGCTTTTTCTCCGTGCTCTGGCCGCCAGAGCTTGAACCGCCCTCGTTCTCGATCGACTCCGTTATCGCCTGATCGTCTTTCGGGCGCTGGACGGCCTTCGCGGCTTCGTCCTCGATCTTCTTGACCAGGGCGCCATGCAGGCTTGCGTGCAAGGCGGCGCCATCCTTCTCGGCAGCCTGTTGCTTGCCGACCTGTCCGAGCTGCAGGAAGAGGGCCTGTAGGTCGATCGGCTTAATGGGCATCTTGCGGCCCTTTCTTGAGGAACTCCTCGTCGAGTTCCTCGTAACGGGTGGTCTTCACCATCATGTTCTCGAGATAGAAGGTCAGGCCCTTGTATTCGTTCTTTATCTTCTCCCTGATGTCGCGTATGACGATCTCGGTGCCTGGATAGATCCTCCCCGATACGCTAACCTTGCCCTTGACCTTGAGATTGTTCAGGTACGACTGCAGGGCATCGTACTCGGTCTTTATCGATCCGGCTTCAGTCACGATTTCATCGTGCTTGTGAACGAGTTCGTCCAGGACCGCCTGCTTGTCGTCAGGCAGCGTCTTCCGCTGCCGTTTCGTCTCGTTGAGGGTATTGATGTTCTTGTCGAGCTCGTCGAGCTGCCTCTGCATGGCCTTGAGCTTGACGTCGAGCTCGTCCATCTTGGCCTTGCTCTTGGGGTCGCTGCCCACTTCAAGTATCGTTTCAGCGCCTCCGGTCGGCGAGCCGATCGACTTGGCGTTGATCTCCTCGCAGGCCCGGTAGCGGCCGCCGATGATGGCGGCGTGCTTCTGGCCGGTGCAGAGGATGCGCTTTTCGGCGGTGATATCGGAATTGACGATGCTGGCGGAGACGATGACGTTCTCGCCGGCGGTGACCTGGGCATTCTCTATGAACTTGGCCCAGACGTTCTTGCCCGCGGTTATCAGTCCGGCGCCCTTGCCGGTAATGCCCTGGTGGACGATGACGTCGCCTTCAGCGCTCAATTCCGCCTTGCCCACGTTGCCGCGCACCTCGATGTTGCCCGTCGCCTTGACTGAGAAGCCGTCCTCCACGTTGCCTATCACTATTATCGTTCCAAGGAAGAACTGGTTGCCGGACTTCAGGTCGATGTCTCCGTTTATCGTGTAGACTGTCTCCACGTTGACCTTGTTGTTTATGAAAGTAGCTTCGCCATTGACGTCGGCTATCACCGTAAGGCCGTCGTCACTGGCGTGGACGTTCTTGCCAAGCGGCAACGGAATATCCTTGCCGTTCTTCGATTGCAGCATCTTGCCCGTCACCGTCCGGCCGGGAATACCCTGCTTTGCCTGGACCTTCCTCGCCAGCGCCTGGCCTTCGACGACGTTCTGCACGAGATGCAATTCCTTGTAGTCGACCTTGCCGTTCTTCTCCTCGAGGTTGAGCTTGGAGCGATCGGTCTCGAACATGAACTGTATGCGCGCATCCTCGCCATTCTCCGGCTTCTGGCCCTGGGCGACCAGGACGGGCTCCTTGTAGCGCGGGGCGTCTTCGAGTCCCTGCAACGCCTCTTCTATTACGCCGAAAACGACCTTGTTGTTGCGCAGGTACGCGAGGATGACGTCCTTGGAGAGGTCGCAGCCGCCCGGTTGCGGCGGGGTTATCACCACGCGCGCTTCCATCTCCTGCGCCCCCACCTCGACGGTCAGCAGGGCATCGGCAGCGGGATTCGGCACGAACGAACCGACCGGCACCCATTCGCCAGTAGCCGCCTTGACCGTCTCCTTGAGCAATCCCTCGTCGAAATCATGGATGGCGCGGGCATGCAGGTTCTCGATGGCGATCCTGTCGCTGGCGCGCTTTCCCCTGCCCTGCGGCCTCGTTACCTTCAACAAAGCCCCGTCGGAGGCGAGGCGCACGAATACCTGGCCATCGACATCGCGTTGAATGGGCTTTAGTTCCACCGGCAGCTCGAGGCCCGCGTCGAACGACTCGTCGACGGTCGCCTCGACCTTCTTCTTGGCCGCGATCTCGTACGCGTTGATCTTCCACCGCTTGGAGCCGACGCCTATGAACCCCTGGACGCCCTTCTCGAGCACCTCGTATTCAATGCGCGCGACGGGGCAATCCAGCTGGACGGCGGCATTCCTCAAGGCCTCTTCAACCGAAACGCCTTCGGCGACTACGGAACGTTTTTCGCTGTCCTCATCGAGATAGCGGCGCATCAGCTCCCGTACGGCATCCAAGCGTATGCGCGACGCCATTTACACGATGCCTTTCCTGTAATGAGTAAGCTTGGCCCGCAAACGGAGTATAGCCTTGGTATGGAGCTGGCTGATCCTGGACTCGGTAACCTCGAGGACCTTGCCGATCTCTTTCAGCGTCAACTCCTCGTAATAGTACAATACAAGTACTTTCTTTTCTTTTTCAGGAAGTTCCTGGATGGCCTGGACGACTACGCGCCGTATCTCGTCGCGTTCGACGATCGAGTCGGGGCTCAGGCTCGTCGGGCTCTCGATACTGTCGCCGATCGTCATGTGTTCGCTCTCGTCGGCGGTATACCAAAGGTCGTTCAGCGACAGGACGGAAGTGCTCGAGATCTTGAGCATCGTCTTGGAGAATTCGTCTTCGGACAGCCCGAGAGTCTCGGCTATCTCCTGGTCCGTCGCCGGGCGGCCAAGCTTTGCCTCCGTAGCTATGATGGCTTCTTCTATTTCCTTGGTCTTCTGACGAACCGACCTCGGCACCCAGTCAATGCTCCGCAGTTCGTCGAATATCGCTCCCCTGATCCTCGTCACCGCATACGTCTTGAACTTGACGTTCTTGTCCGGGTCGAACTTGTCGATGGCGTCAATGAGTCCAAAGACGCCGAAACCTACGAGGTCGTCGAATTCGACCGAAGCGGGCATGTTGGCCGCAACCTTGCCGGCGACGTACTTGACGAGCGGAGCATACTGCTTGATGAAAGACTCGCGAATGAGCGGATCCTTTTGCCGCTTGTACGCGGCCCAAAGTTCTTCTTCGCTGTGATGCTCCAGCAGGGAATTATTCATATATTATTGCCCTTTCTGGTCTCTGCGCAACAAGGTCTGAACAGCCTTGGCAAGGGCTGCAGGGTCCTGCCCCGAATTCGGCGAGCCGGCGGTCGGCATCGATTCAGAAACACCGAACTGCGTCGACGCGTCCCCGCTCTGGCCGCCCGAGGCATCAGGGCCTCCCGACGGCAATCCAGCGAACGAGTCGCTCATGCCGTCCAGGTCAGGCAACGTATCGAGTTCATCGAGCGATACGGAAGGCCGCAACATCAGGTCGCCCCTGTTGCCGGCAGTATCCGCAGGATCGTTGGGTATGAGCACGTCAGCGCGAAGGCTGGCTACCTCCTGCTCTATTTCCCCCGAGGAGAGCGATGCCTGGAACCCTGGCTCCATGACGTCTGCCACGATGTCGCTTGAATAAGCACCGGGAGAGATGGAGCCATCGTGACGGGAGTCCTCGTCACCGCCGGGCAATACGATATCGACTATTGATCCGACGCCCGAGCCTTCCAGTCCTTGAGGCGCCCTTGCCGAATCACCGAAAAGTTCAGGCATGAAACGCCGAAGAGTCCACAAGCCCAGGAAACAGAGACAGGAGAACCCGATACCTGACAGGAACGCACGAAGCAACAGCGCCCCAAACGGAACGCGAGAGAAGGTGGCGACGATACTTGAAAGCACAAACGCGCCGAGCCCCGCAAAGGCGGACGCACGAAGACTCGAGTCCACCGCCTCGCTACCCTCCCATAGCAACGAGATTAAGGCATAAGCCGTTGTCTCGTCAAGCTTTGGCTCGATAACGACCGACGATGGCCTATTCCTTGGCGAACAACTTCTTGATAAGGCGCCCGATGCCGCGGTCGTCGACGAATTCGGTCTTCTCTATCCGGCTTACCAGGTGCTGCACCGAGATGGCGGCTTTTGACTTGGGGTCCTGCACTATGAAGGGTTTCTGCTTGAGCACGGATGCCTGCACTATAGGATCCTCGTAGATGCATCCTAGATACTCGACCTTGAGGTTGAGGAATTGACCAGAAATATTGATGATGCGTTCCGCAACCTTGCGCCCTTCGGTGACGTTTTTGACCCGGTTGACGACCAGCTTAAGCCCGATATTGAGGTTTTCAACCTCAGTGGCGATAATCTTGATGATGCCATACGCATCGGTGATGGCCGTAGGTTCCGGGGTGGTGATGATGATGGCGTCATCGGCCGCGGCTATGAAAGACAGGACGTTGTTTGAAACGCCAGCGCTGGTGTCTATGATGATGATGTCGACATTGGTCAGCGCGTACAGCTCGGTGATGAAGTTCTGGCGCTCTTCCTCGTTCAGGTTGGCTATCTTCGAGAATCCCGAAGCGCCGGCAAGGATCTGTATGCCGTACTCCGTGTCGAGTATTATCTCCTTCATGGTCTTCTGCTTGCGTATGACGTGGTAGAGGTTGTACTTGGGAATGATGTTCAGGATGATGTTGACGTTGGCCAGCCCCAGGTCGGCATCCATCACCATGACGCGCTTGCCTATCCTGGCATAGGCTATGGCGAGGTTGACTGAAAGATTGGTCTTTCCGACGCCTCCCTTGCCGCTCGCAACAGTGATGACGCGGGTCTTCTTGGTCGATTGCTGACCCTGGGGCTTCGCATTCATCAATTCGCGGAGTTTCTGCGCCTGGTCTTCCATAGGGGTCTCTCCATCGGAAGCTCGACGGGGAGCTTCAATGCGGTACTGGATTCGGTTGGCTTGGACGTTCACGTACCTCGAGCTACCGGTCCGTATCTCTCTTCTAATTTCGGTCGATTCGGCCTGAAACCTTCGAGATTCATGAGGAATCTGAGCGGATGGGCCGGCGAAATGTCCTGGGGAACCTTCTGGCCATCGGTAACCCAGGCTACCGCCTTGTCGGTCTCCGCCAGGGCGGACAGCACGTTGCCGACCCTGCCAGTCTCGTCCATCTTCGTGACGACGATGCCGCGGTACCTGAAGGGCTCGAACTGCCTGAAGATGTCCAGCATGTCCTGGGTCTTGGTCGTCGCCGCCACGGCGAGGTAGACCTCGGCGGATGGTCCGCAGGCATCGAGGATCTGCTGCATCTCGGCGAGCCTGACCGCGTCGCGGGGACTCTTTCCGATGGTGTCCACGAGTATCAGGTCAGTATCGCGGTACATGGCTATCGTCTGCCGCAGGTCGCTGGCGGTCTCGACGCTTGAAACGGGCACACGCATTATGGAGCCGTAGGTCTCGATCTGCTGCTTTGCGCCTATCCGGTAGTTGTCTATGGTGATCATCCTGACATCCTGCGCAGGCAGGCCGCCGATGCCGAGGTTGTGCAAGGCCGCCAGCTTGGCTATGGTCGTCGTCTTGCCGACGCCCGTAGGCCCTACGAGAACGAGGACGCGGGGCTTGACCGCTCTCGGGGGAATGGGCAGCCTTACCGTGTCGCCTACCCATTCGAGGATCGCCTCCTCGACAGCTTCGTAGTCGTCCAGGGCGTCGAGGCTGAACTCGCTCCGCGCTCGGCCGAGCAGTTCGGCGCGATACCACGACGAGAAGTCGTTGTCGGTCAGCAGCGCGTCGACCGCGGCGAGAGTCGGGTGCTCCGACTCCGCCGGAGCCGCCCTGGAAGCCGACTCGACGAGGGAATCCTTTATGGACCTGACTTCCGAGAGGACTTGCTGGATGGCCTGTTCCTGGCTGACCCGCTCGAGGAGGCGACGCTTCTCTTCCTCGATGTCGGCCTTTTTCTTCTCGCCTTCACGTACCGAATCGTCCTTGAGGTAGAACGTGATCTCGACGCCTTCCCGGGCGAATAGCCCCATGAAGCCGCCGGAACGGACTGTCCGGTGGCTAAGGACCTGGGCAGCGTCGCCGTAGCGTGCCTTGACCTTCTCCAGGACCTCCCTGTGGCTGGATCCTTGCTCTACCAGGTATTGCATCTAGTCATCCTTCAATCCGAATCTCGCCGATGGCTTCTACCTGGACGTCAGCCACGATCTCGGGTACTGACAGTACGACGAGATCGGGTATTTCCCTCTCGGTGCTCGACTTGACAAGAGCCCTGGCCGCCTCGGAACACAGGATTACCGGGAAGTGGCCCTGCTTCTGCACCGCGGACACGGCGAGCGTCAGGGCTTTTATCCACTGCCGCTGAACGGCGGGTTCCAGGGCCGACATCGAGCCGGCGTGCGTGTCGACACGGGCGTCGATGATCTTCTGCTCGAGGGCAGGCTCTATGGTCAGGACCCGTATGGCCTTGTCCTGGTCGGCATACTGCAGGCATATCTGGCGGCTGAGCGACTGCCTTGCCTTCTCCACCAGGAAACCGGCGTCCTTCGTGATTCCCGAGTAGTCGGCAATGGTCTCCAGAATGGCGACGAGGTTGCGTATCGACACCTGCTCGCGGAGCAATCCTTGTAGAACCTTCTGGATTTCCCCGAGCGAGAGATGTTTCTGGGCGTCCTCGACGACAGCCGGATAATCCTTCTTGAGCGCGTCGAGCATGCCCTGGATCTCCTGGCGCCCCAGTATGTCGGCGGCGTAGCGCTTTATTATCTCTGTCAGGTGGGTAGCGATGATGCTCGGCGCGTCGACGACCGTGTACCCTGCCCGCTCGGCCTTGTCGCGTATGTCTTCCGATATCCATACCGCCGGCAGCCCGAATGCAGGATCCTTCGTCCGCTCGCCCTGTATTTCTTCGGTGACGTTCCCGGGATTGATCGCCAGGTAGTAGCCGAGCCTGATGATGCCGCGGCCTATCTCGACGCCGCGTATCTTGAAGCAGTATTCCGACGGCTCGAGCCGCATGTTGTCGATGATCCGTATGCGCGGGACGACGAGTCCCATGTCGATGGCGCTCTCCTTGCGGATGCGTGTGACGCGCTCGAGCAGCTCGGCTCCCTTGTCCTTGTCGACCAGCGGTATGAGGCCGTATCCAAGCTCCAGGCTGATGGGATCGAGTGGAACGACCGGTGACAGTTCCTGCGGCGATTCCGTCTTCCTGGCCGACCCTTCGGCCGCGTGGATCTTGACCTTGTCGGATTCCAGTACCGCCTTCTTGGAGAGGTTCCATGCAAGGTACGCCATCGCGAAGGCGATCGGAAGCAACACGTACCAGGGGAAGCCAGGCAGGATGGCAAGCGCCACGAGAACCCCTGAGCCTATCCAGTAGATGCGGGCGTTTTGCGTGAACTGCGCCGAAACCTCCGAGCCGAAGGTACCCTGGCTGTTAGCCCTCGTTACGATGATGCCGGTAGCCACCGATATGAGCAGCGACGGCAACTGCGACACGAGGCCGTCGCCTATGGTAAGCGATGTATAGGTGGTCAGGGCGCTCGAGAACGATTCCGAGTGGATGACCATGCCGACGATGAAGCCGCCTATCAGGTTGATGACGCTTATGAAAATCCCGACCGTGACGTTGCCCGAGACGAATTTGCTGGCGCCGTCCATCTGGCCGTAGAAATCGACCTCCCGCTGGACGTCTTCCTTGCGGCGTCGCGCCTCTTCTTCGCCGATAGCGCCGGAGTTGTATTCCGACTCGATGGCCATCTGCTTTACCGGCATGCCGTCGAGGGTGAAGCGCGCTGCCACCTCGGCAATGCGCGTCGCGCCCTTGGTGATGACGATGGCCTGCACCGCGATGATGACTATGAATATGATGAAGCCGACCACAAGGCCTTCAGAGCCGCCCGCGCCGACGACGAAGGTCGAAAAGGCCCGGATGATACGCCCGTCGAACTTCACGCCCTTTGTCAGGATCAGCCTGGTCGATGATATGTTGAGCGCGAGCCCGAAGATGGTCGTTACGAGCAGCATCGTCGGGAAAACCGAGAAATCGACCGCCCGCCTCGTCGACAGGACAAGCAGGAGTATCAGAAGGCCGAGCGACAGGTTCAGTGACATGAGTATGTCCAGCAGCACCGTGGGAACCGGTATGATGATCATCATCACCACCGCGACGGCGGCTATCGCCACCGTGTAGTCGGAGAGGTTTGTGGTGAAGGTTTCCTTGAGCACTCGCCTGGTATCGGACATGTTCTTCCCCATGCTACCCTAAAAACAAGGATTCAACAACGAGTCGTCGCACGCGGTGTCGTCGCACGCGGTGTCGTCGCACGCGTTGTCGCAAAACAGGCCTCGCATCACGTACCCATCGAGGCGTACTTGGCGGCTACCCGGGCGTCGATTTTTGCGATATGCGCGAGAATCTTGGAGATCGCCTCGTAGTACGCCTCCGGCACCGCCTCGCCGACGTCCGCTTCAGCGTACAGAGCCCTGGCGAGCGGCCTGTTCTCGACGACGGGCACACCCGCGTCCTTGGCAAGCTGCCGTATCCTGAACGCCATCTCGTCCGCGCCTTTGGCCGTGATGGTGGGAACGGCCATGGTCAAAGGATCGAATTCTATGGCGATGGCGAAGTGGGTCGGGTTCGTGACGACGACGTCGGCCTTGGGAACGTTGACGGCCATGTTCCTCGACATGATGTCGCGCATCCGTTCCTTGAGCCTGCCTTTGACCAAAGGATCGCCTTCGAACATCTTCCTCTCTTCCTTGACCTCCTGCTTTGTCATCTGCAGCCGTTTCTTGAACTGGCGCCGCTGGAAGATGTAGTCGGGTATCGATAGCGCGAGCATCAGTATCGCGGCCTCGATAATGATGCGTGCAACAATCCCCGCAACGAAGCCCACCGAGTTCCAGATGGTCGACGTATACAGCCTCGCTAGCCTTGGCGTTTCGGCATCGATGTTCAGGTACGATACAATGCCGATGATACCGATCTTGAACAGCGACTTGGCCAGGTTGAAGAGCGCCTCGCCGGAAAATAGCGTACGCTTGAAGTACTGGCCGAAGCGTGGCACAATTTTCTTGAAGTCGGGCTTGAGCGGCTTGGTCGTGAACAGGAAACCGGTCTGCATGAGGTTTCCGAAAATGCCTGAAATCATCGCGACTATCGCCATCGGCATGATGAGGCGAGTGAAGTACGACAGGAATACGCCCCCGAGTATCCCGCCATCGGTGGCCGGATCGATCTCCGTCGAAACGGTCAGGAACCAGCGGGCCATTTCCCTGAGCGTCAAGAGCATCCACGGC
>PGXR01000079.1 GCA_002839245.1 Spirochaetae bacterium HGW-Spirochaetae-7
GCTTCGGCAGGGCTCAGCCCAAGAAGCGTGGCTGGGTCTTCTGGAAGAGCGATGGCAGGGCCCGGCGCCGGTTGTACGGCGCCTGCCTGGGCGAACGTGCCGCAGGCCGCTATCATGAGAAGTGCGAGGGCCAGTGGCGCGATTCTTTTCATCGATGCTACTGTACCGGAGCCGAGGGCCATCCTGCAAGCCTGGTTTGCCCGGCAGGCTTGAGGAAGCGGGGGCTTTCGATTATGGTTGAGGCCAAGGAGACACACGTGCCATCCCATTCGATACTCCCAGATGCCCGTCGCGCCGCCATCGAGGCCGCGTTCGACGAAGCGCTTGCTGAAGTCCGTGCCGCGGGCGATGTCGCTCTGCTCCAGGAATGCCGCGCCATATTCCGCAGGCGGGTACCTCTTCATCTCAGGGCCTACGTCGCCGCAGTGCTCGCGCTCAGAAGCTCGGGCCGGCAGCCGGACCATCGCCGCCAGGGCCCCGAGGTTTCCCGAAAACCACGGGACGATCGCGCCTCCCGCGACGGCGAGAAACGCAAGGACGGCCGCCCGGGCAAGGCTGTGCCTGCCCAGGGTGCCGAAACCACCAGGAAGCCGGAAAGAAATCGTCCTGCGGGACGCGGCGTGTCCACAGGACGCGACGTGTCCACAGGTCGTGAAGAGCCTGCAGGACACGACGTGTCTGTAGGACACGACGAGCCCAGGGAGAACCGTTACCGCGGCGAAGGCGTCACTCTGTTCGTCAGCGCCGGCAGGAGGCAGCGGTTCTACTCGCGCATAGCCGTGAAGATCCTGCTCGAGGTACCCGGCGTGTCGGGTGAAACGATCGGCGACATCCGGACGATGGACAATTACAGCTTCATCGTCGTCGACCCGGCCATCGAGGACTCCGTCATTTCGGCCTTGCATGGCTATGATTTCAAGGGGCGCATCCTTGCGGTCAACCGCGCCAGGAAGAAGGGCGAAAACGCTCTGGTAGAGGAAGAGCCATCGCCACGCGCCCGGGACGACTACGGCTTGCCCGAGGCTGACCTCGTGACGTCGTCCGGTACCGACGAGTACGTCGATGATACGCGTCTCGTCGACGACGGGCATGACGACGCTGCCGACGATGGACTCGGCGACGATTTCGGCCGGCCCGAGGGTCTTGGCCATTACGCCGACGACGCGGTCGCCAATGACGGCAGCGAGGACGATGGCGACGGTGGCAGCGACGACGAAGGCAGCGACGACGAGCCTGATGAAGCCGACGAGCCTACAGGAAACGCCTGAGCAGGAAAACCGTCAGCCATGCGTTGACGGCAAAGGAAACCACGAAGGCGGCGGCGCTGGCCGCCGTCGCCTTCGAAGCCATGGCGCGTAACGCGCGAGCCTTCCGGCTCCATCCATCGTCCAGGACTTCCATGTCCCTAAGGGACCTGAGGCGGAGGGCCCGCTTCCAGAGCCACCGGTACAGGAAGAAGCCGACGACTCCCGGGGGTAGCAGCGGCAGTATCGGCGAGAAGGCCGCGCATAGCGTCAACGCGGTGACGAGCGACGGCATTCCGCCAAGCCGCGAAAGCGACAGGATGCCGCTCATCGCGGCGACTCCCAGCGCCAACGAAACCTGGGTGACCGGGTTCCAGTATTCGTTGCCATGGCGACCGTGCTTCACAGCGCGGCGGATGAGGTCTTCGTCGTCGCCATCGTGCAGGATCACCAACGGCGAATCCTTGCCCGACGGGCCGAAGACCGTGCGTCCGCCCGTGAAGCTCGCCGATCCGGCCACGAAGGCCCTGGTTCCGGCCCCGACCGACGGCAGGGCTCTCCATCGGAGGCGTTCCACCCTGCAGTCATCCTGCCCGCCGGTCAGAACGTACACCCAGGCATCGTGGAGGTCGACGATGCAGGCCATGTGGCCCGCTATCCACAGTTCGTGCTGCCCGCCAATAGCATCGACCTCGCCCTGCGCCCGGAACCTTCCGAGGGCGGTGCATGGCGAGCCGAGTACCGCGGGGCTCAGTTCGGGAAGCGCTGCCGAGCGGATGACCGAGCGCCTGAACTGGCGCCATTGCTCACGCACGACGAAGGCGCCGATGACGGGGAAAATGGCGTAGAACAACGCGGCCACCGCAGCGGCAAGGTAGACGGTCAGGAACAATCCGGGTATCTCCGCTTGTCATCGAGTCTCCCGGCCGGTAGTATTGCCGGGCATGATACGAACACTGAGTGTAGGTCCCATACAGGAAAACGTCTATATTGTCGAAGCCGAAGGGCAAGCCCTGCTCGTCGTGGATCCCGGCGCGGAAGCCGAGCGGCTGATCGAAGAGATCCTGGCGTCCGCGGAGCGCAGCCACGCGCCGATGGTTCTCGTGGCGATGACTCACGGCCACCTGGACCATGTCGCGGCGCTGGCCGGCGTGCTTGCCGGGCTTGCTGCCCGGGGCCTCGTTGCCCGCACCTTCGCGCCGGAAGGCGACCGGGACTACTTCGGAGACCGTGCCAAGGCGACGAACGAGCGCATATTCAAGGGCATCCGGGCCATGGCATTCTTCGATCAGTACTGGACGCCGGTACCCGAAGCGGACGAGTACTTCGGGCACGGCTTCATCCTGCCCGGCACCGATGCCGTCGTCCTCCATACACCCGGCCATACGCCGGGCTCGTCATGCTTCCTGGTCGAGGGCGGTTCGTCCCTCTTGACCGGCGACACGCTGTTCCGCGACGGCAGGGGCCGTACCGACGGTTTTGACGGCGACGAAGGCGCATTGCTCCATTCCATACAGGAGCGCCTCTGCGTGCTACCTGACCATGTCCAGCTCTGGCCCGGCCATGGCGCGCAGACGACAATCGGCCGCGAGAAGCGGCTTTACTACTGAGGCTTTTTCAAGATGCGCGCGTATTTTGAAAAAGCCTCAAAAACCTTGCGCAGAAAGACCGGAGGTCCGTGGATGGATTTCATCCAATTGTATTCCGATGGATTCATCCGCCGTCGAAAACCGCGGTGGATGGTAGCTATGTTCGCGGCGGCCATCCTCGGGTCGTCATGCTCCGGCGGACCGATGGATCGCACCGAACTCGTGCTCGGAACGGTATGCTCCATCAGGATACTGGACGGAGGCTCGACGAAGGCCCTCGATGCCGCGTTCGCCAGGCTCCGCGAGATAGAGGCGACGATGAGCGCCAACGCGACGGGCACCGTCGTCGCGGCGGTCAACGCCGCCGCTGGTCGCTCGCCGGTTTCCGCGCCGGCCGACGTCCGGCACGTTACGGCCAAGGCTCTCGGGTACGCGGCCGTGTCGCGCGGCGCCTTCGACCCGACCATAGGGCCCATCGTCAAGCTGTGGAACATCGGGCTGGACGGGGAACGCATACCTTCGCGGGCCGAGATCACGGCGGCCCTCCCGCTCGTCGATTTCCGGCAGGTACGGATCGACGACGCGGCCGGAACCATTTTCCTGCCACGGGCCGGCATGCTCCTCGACCTGGGCGCCATCGCCAAGGGCTATGCCGCAGACGAAGTGGGGCGCATCCTCCTGGAGAAGCGGGTGAAGGCGGCCGTCATCGACCTGGGCGGCAACGTCAAGGTGGTCGGCCGCAAGCCCGACGGCGCGAAGTGGCGCATCGGCATACAGAATCCCTTCGACGAGAGGGGCGCCCACATCGGGGTGGCGACCCTCGGCGGCGGGGCCACGGTCGTCACGAGCGGCGTCTACGAGCGCTTCTTCATCGGCGTGGACGGAACCCGCTACCACCACATCCTCGATACCAGGTCAGGCTACCCGGTCCGCAACGGCCTCGTGTCGGTGACGGTCATCAGTTCGTCTTCGGTCGACGCCGACGGCTTGTCGACGACCCTGTTCGCGCTTGGGCTCAAGGATGGCATGGCGCTCGCCGAGTCGCTCGGCCACGTCGAGGCGGTCTTCATCGACGAGGCGAAAAAGGTCTACATGAGTTCAGGCGCGGCCGCGGTCTTTGCTCTGACCGACGCCGCGTTCACGGCCGCGCCGTTGCCGTAGGAGGCAACGAGTTGCCATAGGAGGCAACGAGTTGCCGCAGCCGTTTACGGGCGACCGGCCTTCGGGGACAGCCCCTGTTCGCGGATGACTTTGGCGGCCGATTCGACCGCGTCGACTATCTGCTGGTAGCCGGTGCAGCGGCAGAGGTTGCCCTTCATCGCCTTGCGTATCGTCTCCCTGGCCGGCTCCGGGTCCCGCAGGATGAGGGCGTAGGCGTTCATGATCATGCCCGGCGTACAGAAGCCGCACTGGATGGCGCCCGAGTCTATGAACGCCTTCTGCAGGGGATGCAGGCTCCCGTCCGGCGCTTCCATTCCCTCGATGGTCACCACCCGGGCGCCGATGGCCTTGCGCACCGTCATCCGGCACGAGCGTATCGCCTTGTCGTCGACTACGACGGTACAAGTTCCGCAAAGGCCCTTTTCGCAACCGTTCTTGGTTCCCGTCATGAAGCGCTTCTCGCGCAGGTATTCGAGGAGCGACAGCTCGAGCTCGTCGTCGCGCAGCTCGTGCGACGTTCCGTTGATAGTGATAGTGTTCACGCGAGATCCTCCGGCTTGATGCGTATGGGCATGCTGGTGTAGCGGACGCCCGTCGCGTTGTAGACGGCGTTGGCGATGGCGGGGGCGATAAGCTCTATGGCCGGCTCGCCTATGCCCTTGGCTCCTGTCAGCGAATTGGGATCGTGGTTCTCCACGATGATGCCGGTCATCTGGGGCATGTCGGTCATCCTGGGAATCTGGTACTTGTCGAAGTTGAGGCAGTCCGTCTTGCCTCCGTCACGGGTAAATTCTTCCATCAGGGCCATGCCGGTGCCCTGGGTCACGCCGCCGTACATCTGGCCGAGCAGCAGCGCGCGGTTGATGGCCTTGCCGATGTCGTGGCCCGCCACGATGTTGAGCAGCCTGACCTTGCCGGTCTTCCTGTCGACCGACAGCTCCACGGCCTGGCAGGAGTAGACGTAGGTGAAGTAGGCGTCGCCCTGGCCGGTCGTATCGTCCCAGCTGACCGGCGGCGCCTGGAAGGTGCCGAAAGCATAGGGGGTGACGCGCTGGAGGAAGAGTTCCCGCATCGCTTCTTCCCAGGTCAGGCTGTAGGCGTAATTGAGTCCCCATATCTTGTCGTCGTGGAAGGTGACTTCCTCCGGCTTGCAGCGGAGGCGCTCGGCAAGGTGGCCGGACAGGAGCTGCCTGAATTCCCGCGCCGCGACGACGACGGCAGAGCCGCCCATCAGCGTGCCCCTGGTCGCGACGGTAGTGCCGCCGTCGGGGATGGCGCTCGTCGACGAGCGGCGGTAGCGGACGCGCTTGAGGTCGGTTCCGAGTTCGTCAGCCAGGATGAGGCACATCGTGGATTCGGAGCCCTGGCCGTTCTCGTGGATGCCGACCTCCATCATGAGCGAGCCGTCGTACTGGCCGTTGATGATGCACGAACAGAAATCCATGCCCTCCGCGCCTAGGCTGGAGCCGCGGTAGCTCACCGCCAGCCCGATGCCGTAGAGCTCGTCGGTATCCGACTTGCCGAAGGAGCATTTCTCGTATTTCTTTCGGAAGCCTATCTCGTGGACGACCTGGTTCATCACGTCCTCGAGGCTTACGGTGTGGCCGGAGAGCTTCTGGCCGGTGACCGTGGTGGAATCCTGCTTGACCATGTTGATGCGGCGCATGCCCAGGGGATGGATCTTGAGCCTGTGGGCCGCCATGTCCATCAGTTGCTCCACCGCGAAATTGACCTGCGGCGCTCCGAAGCCCCGCATGGCGCCGGTAAAGACGTTGTTCGTCGCTACTGCGTAGACGTCGGCGTGGATGTCTTCTATGGCGTAGGGACCGAAGCACTGCGCGGTCGAGCGCCAGGTGACCCAGGGCGACACCGAGAGGTACGCGCCGGAATCGGCGTGCATCGTCGCCTTGACCGCGAGTACCTTCCCCTCGCTCGATACGCCTACCTTGTAGCGGAGGCGGTACGGATGGCGCTTGTAGGTTTCGCGGAAGCTCCACTCGCGGTCGTAGCGCAGCTTGACCGGACGGCCCGTCAGCCGCGCCGCCAGCGCGGCGCGGGCGCATACCGCCGCGGCGTTGTCGTCCTTGCCGCCGAAGCCGCCGCCGACAGAAATCGTGTAGACCTCGACGCTGGACAGCGGCTCGCCCAGAATGGCCGCGACGAAGCGGCGGGTGCTGAAGGGGTGCTGCATGCTTCCGTATACCTCGACGACGCCGTCGGCCCTGGGCACGCAGACCGCGGCCTCCGGTTCCATGTAGGCGTGCTCGATGGCTTGCGTCGTGAACTCCTCTTCCAGGACCAGTTCACAGCCGGCGAAGAGGGGTTCGGGGTTGCCGTGGCGCAGCCTGTGGTGGGTGACGATGTTGGAGTCGCCGTAGGCGGGCACGACCGGCGCGCCTGGCTCCAGGGCTTCGTCGATTGTCAGGACCGGCTTGACCGGCGTGGCGGTTATTTTGACGAGGGCGGCAGCGGCCTTGGCCTGGGCGCGGGTCTCCGCTACGACTATGGCGCAGACGTCCCCCCACGAGCGTATCCGAGCCGACGCGAGCATCGGGTAGTCCTTCTCGATCTGCCCGAACGAAGCCTGGCCGGGAACGTCGGCGGCGGTGATGACGCGGACGCAACCTGGCGAAAGAAGAGCCTCCGCGGCGTCGACCCTGAGGTCTTTCGCGGCCACGTAGTCGGCGTAGACCGGCACCGCGTGGAGCATTCCGGCGAACGAGACGTCGTCGGCGTAGGTAGCGCGTCCGGTCGCTTTGGCAAGCGAGTCGTTCCTGAATGCCGTATCTTGGCGCATTTACTTGTTCCCTTCGGGCCGGGTGCCGGCCAGTTTCAGTCGCAGGAAGAGCCACGGAGCGCCGAACGATACCCATCCGCCGACAAGTCCGTAGCGGATGAAGCGGACAAGCGCGTACTGCGCCTCTCCTGCCTCGGGCGACAGCAGCTTGCCACCCAGGTAGATGGCCGCGACGCCGGCCAGGCCTATTGCCAGTCGGGCGGCCTTGACGGCCGCGGTACCCGACGACGCGTCGAAGCGCAGCTTCCTGAAAAGGAAGACTCCTCCCATGGCGGTTCCGAAGAAGACGCCGGGCATGCTCGTGTCGTTCATGTTGAGCGCGTTCATCGCCAAGGCGACGAGGGCGATGAGGACGACTAGCACGCGGACGTTCCAGGTTGCCAGCAGCGCCGCTGCCCGATCGCCGAGGAAATAGCCCGCCAGCGCGAAACTCCAGCCCAGCGCCAGCCCCAGGAGCACGTCGGTTGGAAAGTGGACGCCCAGGTAGAGCCGCGTGAAGCTGATCGCCAGGGGCACGGCCAACGCAAGTACGAGTCCCCACGGCCTGCGGATGCGGGGGGCGAGAGTCCCCCAGAAGGTAGAAGTTCCCTGAGCATGTCCCGACGGCAAACCGTAGCTCGTTTCGCGGGAAAGGCCCACCGACGGATCCAGCTCGTAGGGCCTCGGCTGGGCGAAGGCGACCTTGAGCCAGGAATTGACGAAGGTCGACATCAGCACGACGAGGCCGAGCCTCAGGCCGAAGCGCTCGTCGATGCACCAGAACAGGACGGGCAGGAAAAGGAGGTAGAAATACTCGGAGCCGGCCAGCGTGAGTACCTTGACGAAGGAGGTCAGTCCGGGGCTGGCGATGGCCTGGATGGACCTGACGACGTCCAGGCCCCATGACAATACTGGTTCCATGATCATTCCTCCTGTATCGCGCCTGGGCGGTCGAGCGGCGGAAGCAGCGTCATGCCGGCGGCGAGCATGCGCCTGAAATCCATTTCCGGTACCGGCTTCGAGAACAGGTAGCCCTGGAACTGGTCGCAGAAGATGGTGTCGAGGAAGCCCATCTGCTCCATGTTCTCCACGCCTTCCGCCACGACCGAAAAGCTGAGCGTATGGGCGAGGTCGACTATCGCCGAGGCGATGATCGCGGCCCGCCTGTCGGAAGGTAGCGGGTCTATGAACGACTTGTCCATCTTGACCGTGTCCACCGGGTAGTCCTTGAGCTTTGAAAACGACGAGTAGCCGGTACCGAAGTCATCTATCGAGATGGCGGCCCCGAGTTCCTTGAGCCGCAGCAACTTGCGTATGCTGTCGCTTTCGTTGGTCATGATGCCGCTCTCGGTGATCTCGAATTCCAGCCGCCGCGGATCAACACCGGACGACTCGACGGTGGCGGCGATATCCTCGACGAGGTGTTCCTGCCCAAACTGCCGCGGCGACAGGTTTATTGAAATGGGGATCTCGGGCAGGCCCTCCGCGGTCCACGCGGCGGCTATCTCGCATGTCCTGAGCAGCACCTGCGCGCCGATCCTGTCGATGTTTCCGCTCCGCTCGGCCACGTCGATGAAGGTAGCCGGTTCCTTGATCTCTCCAGAAGCAAGGCGCCAGCGGACAAGCGCCTCGGCGCCGACGATGAAACCGGCCCTGTCGACCTTTGGCTGGAAATAAGGCTCGAAGCGCCGCTCGAGTATGGCCAGTCCCAGATCATTCTCTATGCGCTGGCGCTCCAGCACCGCTCCGTTGAGCTTTGCGTCGAAGAGGCGGTACCTGTCTCGCCCCGACTCCTTGGCCATGTAGAGCGCGGTCTCCGCGTTCCGCACGAGCTCCGCGGCGTCCTTGCCGTCGTTGGGGTAGAAAGCCACGCCCATGGAAGCGGACAGGTGGAGCGACTGCCCAAGCCCGATGTCGAAGGGATCGATGAACGCGGCCTGCGCCTTGGCTATGATCTCCTTGATCTGGTCCTGCGACTTGATGTCCGGGAAAAGCACGAAGAATTTGTCTCCGCGGTAGCGGGAAATGAGGTCGTCGTTCCTGAAAGAGTTCCTGAGCGCGGCGGATACCGACTTCAGCACCTCGTCGCCCGTTTTCGTGCCGTACATGTCGTTGACGCGCTTGAAGCGATCCAGCCCGATGGCCATCACGCCGAACACGCGGCCGCGGTTGGTGGCTATCGTGATGTTCCTGCCCACGTCGCGGGTAAACGATTCCCTGTTCGGCAGCCTCGTCAGGGGGTCGAAATATTCATAGAAAAGCGCCCTCTCCTCGGCCTTCTTCTGCCTGGTGACGTCGCGCAGGGTCATGATGACGCCCGCGATGTCGGGATTGCGAAGGTAGTTCGAGGCGGCGGCTTCGACTGGCAGTTCCGGGCCGTCCTTGCGGCGGATGGAAAAGCCGGCGGTGAAGGTCGGGTGTTCGGCTACGAGATTGGACGAGTACATCGCACGCTGCTCGGTGCTGAAATCGTCGCCCAGGAGCGAAAAGAAGTCGACTCCCTCGAGTTCCTCGGGCGCCCAGCCGAGGAGGGACCTGGTGCTCGGGCCGCAGAACCGTATGGAGCCGTCGGTTTCCAGGATCATGACCACATCGGAAGCGTGCTCGACGAGGCCGCGGAACAGCGCTTCGTAGCGCCTGGCTTTTGCGCGTTCGGCGCCTGACAGGGGACGCTGGGCTGGAGCAGAGCCGATCATTTCGACCAGCTGCGCGGCATCGCCGATTTCCCCGGGGTCGCTGCCGGTGAGTCCTTTCGTGCCGTGGACGATGGCGCCCGCGGCGCGGGTGGGCTTGCCGTTCATTCAAACAGTGTAACCGGGAGATCGGTCAGCGGCAAGATGGGATGTTTGCCTTGACGAGTCGTCGGGGACCGTAGTACAAGAGTCGTATATATCGCCGGCATGGTGAAATGGTATACACGGCAGACTCAAAATCTGCTGTCCGCGAGGACGTGAGGGTTCGAGCCCCTCTGCCGGTATTCATCCAAGGAGGACGCACATGAACGCTTTATCATCATGGAGAGCCGATACGCTTGGCGAAACGGCAGTCAAGGCCCTCAAGAAGAACGGTTTCGACGCAGTCTACGTGAAGACCGGAGTCGAGGCCCTCGAACTGGTGGCCAGGCACTTCAAGAAGGGCGCGACCGTAGGCTTCGGCGGCTCGATGAGCGTCAGGGGCATAGGCGTCCAGGAGAAAGCCGCGGCCGCGGGCTGCGAACTGCTCGACCACAACGCCCCGGGACTATCCCCTGAAACGAAGACGACGATACTCAGGCGCCAGCTGACCAGCGACGTTTTCGTGTCGGGCTCGAACGCCGTCACGCTGGAAGGCGAGATCGTCAATGTCGACGGCACCGGCAACCGCGTCGCCGCCCTCAGCTTCGGTCCGCTCAAGACGATAGTCGTCGTCGGCGTCAACAAGGTCGTGCGCGACCTCGACGAGGCTTTTGCGCGGGTAGAGACCTTTGCCGCGCCAATGAACAACAAGCGGCTGGACAAGACCAATCCCTGCGTCAAGGCAGGCGTCTGCATGGACTGCGACGGCGACTCGAGGATTTGCCGCGTGTACCAGATCCTGCGCAAGCGCCCCGGCGGAACCGATTTTACTGTTATAGTCGTGGGCGAGGACCTGGGCTACTGAGCAAAGCAGGTCTGGCAGGGTCTCTCAGTCGAGCAGCGTTCCGGCGGGGCCAGCCCTGTCGGATACCAGCCTCCTGTCCGCGCCGGTCCTGAGCATGGGGATGTCGTCGTAGCGACCGGAGTTGTTCCAGAACAGCAACCCTTCGTTCGACGCGTCCCTGACTCCGTCGACCTCGAGGGCGACGTAGGCCGGCGAGTACCAGTCCCGGTCGTAGCGTACGTTAAGGTAGAAGGCCTGCACGTAGGGCCGCACCACGACTCGCTTCCTGGCGATGTATGAATTTCTAAGCGTCCCGAGCCGGTATATCCTGTACGGTCGCCTTGCCGCCGGGGCAAAACCCAGGAAGCCCTGCTCGAAGTGCGATGGGTAGAACATCGGGCATATCGCGTCGACGTAGCGGGCCAGCATTTCCACGTCCTGGCCAGTGCGCACTCCTGAACGGTACCAGCCGTTCGCCCCGTAGATGTCGATGCTGATGGGGGCGTTGATGTTCTCTCGCGCATAGGACAGGAACGACATGAGGGCGCTCTCCATGTCCATGCCCGCGTCCTTCCAGCGAAAACTGGCGTCGGCCAGGTTGGCGCCATCGGTCGGGAAGCGGATGTAGTCGAACTGCACCTCGTCGAAGCCGCGCGAGATGATCTCCTTCGCTATGGCGACATTGTATTCCCAGACTTTTTCGCAATACGGATCGACCCAGTATTCGCCGTTGTACTTCCGCTCCGTCACCGTGGTCGTGGCCGGCGCTGCGGTGGACGGCGGAGCACCTGCCGGCACAGGCACGGGCACTTCGGTGTTCACGAGTTCGTAGCCGCGCCAGGCCTTCGATTCCCTGCCGTCCCATACCGCCCAGGCGCCTCCGGAATACTCGTGCAGGCGCTGGTCCTTGAACACCACGATCCTGGCTATCAGGTAACGTCCCTTGGCCTTCATCTCGGACACGAATTCCTCGACGTCGAGCGGATTCGATGTCCTGCCTATGGCCTTGATCAGAGGATCCCGCGGCTCGAAACGCAACCTCCCGTTGTCGTCCTTCAGGTCGACGACGACCGAGTCGAGGCCCCTGTCGGTCATCAGCGAGTCGTACTTGGCGCGGCTATCGGGGCTGACCATGAAGCCGGTCTGGAGGTAGATGCCGTGGCGGCCATCGGCGATGGCGCGGTACGGCTTGTCGCTCCTGAAAGCAGCGAGCCACAGTTCCGAAAGGTTGAGCGTCGGCGCGGTCGAGCCGGGCGCGCCCGGGACGTATATCGATTCTATCTGGGCCGGGACGAGGGCCGCCGCCGCCAGCACGGCGCTCGTATCGCCGCCGGCCCTGGAGGAGGAGCCCCGGTCGGTATCCAGGCGCATCACCGCGCCGTCGGTCATGTAGACGAGGCCGTCGGGCCTTGGCTGCAGCGAGTCGAAGACGCCGAAGTCGGCTTCTTCCTTGTAAACCACCCGGAAGGCCCTGGCCGCGAAGTCGTAGCGGTACAGCCTCGGCATGAACGAGTTGGCCGCCCATACCGCTGGCCCGTCGGCGCGCGCCTCGACGACGATATCGGACACCTCGTCGGGACTGCCGGCCGGATCGATCCTGCCCAGGTCGCCGCCTATCTCGCGCCATGGCCCGGCGCCCGCCTTGACGAAAGGGCCCTTGAGCGCGTGCGACGCGAATACCAGCAGCTCCGGGCGGCTCGTCACCGCGACCGCCTTGATGCCCGGCTGCGGCGACGGCGACGGGAAGGCCTGCCACGAGAGACCGCCGTCACGCGTCAGGAAGACCTGGTCCTTGGTGCAGGTGACGAGCGTGGACGGGTCGTATGGGTCTACCTCGAGGTCCTTGAGCTCCTGTACTTCCCTGGTGAACGACTTTACGCCATTGT
>PGXR01000080.1 GCA_002839245.1 Spirochaetae bacterium HGW-Spirochaetae-7
GGCCTGCGAATGGGGCATGGCGGAAGAACTCGGTCCGGTCGCCTACGGGCAGGAAGACGAACCGATATTCATAGGCAAGGAGATTGCCAGACACAAGGACTATTCCGAGGATACGGCGATGCGTATCGACCATGCCGTATTCAACATCCTCGACGAAGCCCGCAAGAAGGCTTTCGAAATTTTGAATGAACATCGCGACCAGCTCGTTGGCCTGGCGGAAGAACTCATCCGTAAGGAGACCCTGCTCGATGACGACATCAAGGCCCTGTTCGGTTTCGGCGCGCCCAAGTCGGCTGAAGCATAGGTTCGCTGCCGCAGCTTCGCTCTTCATCGCCCTTGCCGCGGCGCTCCCCGCCTATGCGGCGGCGGATACCGCCGCGAGGGACGCGGCGTTGTGCGCAAGCCTCGTCTCTGGTGCCCGCGATGCGATAGCCCTCGGCTACTCCGTCGAGGCGGCGGAGCTTCTGGACGAGGCGCTGTCGTTCGTGCCGTCCGACCCCGATGCCAATTACCTGCGCGCGCTTCTGGGGACTTCCATCGCCGACAGCCCCGCTTCGGTAACAGCCAGGCTGGAGACAGCGCTCTCCGGCGGTTCCTTCAGGCTGTTCGACGCGAATGACGCGAAGCTTCTCCTCGCCTCGATATTCGTTCGGACGAGACGTCCGGCGGAATCTCTCCGGCTTGTCGCCGGCATGCCGACGAGTTCCCAGTCCCTGTATGTCGAATCAGTGGCGAGGCGCCAGCTGGGCGACGAACAGGGCTCGAACCAGGCAGTCATCGAATCGTTGCTTCGCTATCCCGCGGACCCGCGGCCAGTGGTCGCCTGGCTCCGCGCAAAGGCCAGGCCTTTCTCTTCGGCGGGCATTGCGTTGCCGAAAAGGACAGCTGGCGGCGCATCCGACGCGGCGGTCGTCGACGCCGCGTTCAGAGCCGTTGATACGCTCAAGGAGATAGATCCGGGCATACTCGTGGCCTTGGCTCCCTACGCCAGCAGCGTCGACGAAGCCCGGTTGCTCATCAGGGAGTTCAGGGCAATCGGCGGCAGGAACGTGGACGCGACCCTGCTCGCCTTGGGTTACGGTCTGCTTTCAGAGTCGCGGGCGATCGAGGAATTGCTCTCCGGAGCCTACCTGCCGACGGTCTCATCGATCAGGACTCTGTATGGACTCCTTTCGAGCGACGGGAGCCGGGCTGCCTTCGCAAGATCGTTTTTCGCCTATGACGGCATGATAGTCAGCGATGCGGACAGGGACGGCTTCTATGAAGCCACGGCCAGTTACCGCGATGGAATGGCAACACGGTGGGTTCTCGATGGGAATCAGGATGGCGTTCCCGAGCTCGAGGCTTGGTTTTCGTTGGGAGCTCCCGAGGTCCTGCGCGCCGTGTCAGGCAGTATGACGGTAACGGTACGCTATGAACGCTGGCCCTTCGCCTCGTCGGTCGGGTTCACCGACGCCCAGGGCTCGCGGGTGTACGCAGTCGGCCCTCAGGTCATGCCCCTGCCGTTGATCACCATGACGCCATTCTTCGCCTCGAGGAGCGATACGCCATATGCCGTGGAGCGGTCATCCATGAACCTGCCTTCGGAACGTTCTATCGTATCGGTAGCCAATTCTGTCCGGAGCGAGACGGATGACCTGGCCGAAACGGCGGAGCTGTCAGGAGGCATGCGGAACCGCGCCTGGTGGAGCGATGCTTTCGGGTGGCATGGTTACTTGACATACCTCGACGGCGTACCCAAGGATGAGTCGCTCGATCTCGACGGCGACGGCCGGTTCGAAGCGCGCCGTATCTGGAAGCGCGATGCGGACGGCTTGCCCGTCGCGTCATACATCGAGGCGGACCAGGACGGCGACGGAATGTTCGAATACCGGGAAAGCCTTTCGCAGCCCGTACTCAAGTCCTGGGATTATGACGGGAACGGAGAGCCCGACCTTACCCTCGAGGAACGGCAGGACGGCAGCAGGGTCTACCGGTTTCGCGCTTCGGGCGGCAGCGATTACCGTGTCGAGGCCACGTATAGCAGCGGCAGGGTGGATTCGGTCACCGAACGCGGTGTACCGCTTCCGCTCGTTGCAGATACAGGAGGTTCCGTCGTCTGGATAGGACGGAAACCTTTTGATTTCGGGACAACCGTTCCAACCCCTGGATTCGGTTCGAGGCTCGGACAGCGCTATGTGGTTGTCGCTATCGGAGGGCTGCTCTACGCCCAGGTCCTCGAGTAAACGAAGCCAAAACCCTTCCGTGTCCCTTTTAACTTGCACCGCAGTGGTCGAGCACTTACACTGATTAAAATGGAGGTTCTCGATGGGCCTTGGATCTCAAAAAAAACGCGTCATACTCAACGGGGCTTATGCCATCGACAGTGCTACTGATCTGGCCCGAGAGTTGAGTGACGCGCTTGG
Source organism: Spirochaetae bacterium HGW-Spirochaetae-7 (assembly GCA_002839245.1). Lineage (GTDB taxonomy): Bacteria > Spirochaetota > Spirochaetia > Treponematales > UBA12059 > SZUA-370. The sequence goes on from PGXR01000080.1 coordinate 2,406, forward strand.
CAAGGCCAGGATCATAGAGCTTGACCTGTCTGGCGTCGATGACCTGGACCTACCCGCCCTCCAGATCCTGTTCGCCGCCGCGGCGTCCGCGGCTGCCCGAGGCGGCGAACTCCAGTTCGTCGGCAACGTCTCCGTGGAGGTATGCGGAAAACTCGTCAGCGGAGGATTCTCGCAGCCGGGTCCACTTTCGGCGGCCGAGTTCGCGGCGGGACTGCCGGGATTGGGCAAGGCGCCACGATGAACGAGAAATTCAAGGAAACTTTCCGCGAGGAAGCCGAGGAGTTGCTCGGCCACCTGGAAGACATCCTCCTGGAGCTTGAAGAGAAGCCGACCGATGCAGAGCTGGTAAACGCCGCGTTCAGGGCCATCCATACCATCAAGGGTTCGGCCGGCATGTTCGGGTTCGAGAAGGCAGGCCGGTTTACTCACGACCTCGAAAGCCTGCTCGACGAATGCAGGGCAGGCCGACGCGCTGTCGACAAGCGCCTGGTCGACCTTTCACTGCGGGCCCGGGACAAGATCAGGTCCCTGATAGCCCAGGACGACTCGTCCGCCGAGTTCGATGCCGAAGCCCTGGCAATGATGGAAGAATTCAGGGCCATGGCCGCGGAAAGCTCCGGAAAACCGGCTCAGGAAGACCAGAAGCCCAAGGCGGATGAAACCGGAAGGCAGCGTGAAGCGATGGCAACACGGGTGCTGGAAGCTTCAATTGCTGACAGTGGAGCCGATGGTTCAGGACTATCCGCCACCTACCGCATACGCTTCGAACCGGCTCCGGACATCTTCCTCAACGGGACACGTGTCCTGAGACTCTTCGATGAACTGGCCACGCTCGGCCAACTATCGAGCATGCCCGACACGGGCCGCATTCCCATGCTCGAGTCGCTCGATCCCGAGACATGCTATGTCATTTGGGAGGCAATCCTCACGACCTCCGCAGGCATCGACGCCATCAAGGACGTGTTCATATTCGTCGAGGATTCGTCCAAGGTCAAGATAGAACTCATCGACGACAGGCTGGACCCAAGCGAAGGCGTACGAAAACTCGGCGAGATACTCGTCGAAAGGGGCACCGTCAAGCCGGAAGACCTTGGCGAAGCCCTGCGATCCCAGAGAAAACTCGGCGAGGTGCTCCTCGAGCGCAAGGTGGTCACCGATTCCGAGCTGGAATCAGCCCTGGTGGAGCAGGCGCACCTGAAGAAGGTGCAGGAACGCCAGACCGAAGGGCCGAGCATGTCAATCCGTGTCGCGAGCGACAAGCTCGACGAACTGGTCGACCTTGTCGGTGAGCTGGTCACGATGCAGGCGCGTCTGCTCCGGACCTCGGTCGAACTGGCCGATCCCGGCCTGTCATCGATAGCCGAGCAGGTCGACAGGCTGGTGGAGCAGCTGCGCGACAACGCGATGGGCATGAGGATGCTGCCTATCGGTTCTACCTTCAATAAATTCAGGCGGGTCGTCAGGGACCTCTCGGCGGAGCTAGGGAAGAACGTCGACCTCGTGGCCGTCGGCGCCGATACCGAGCTTGACAAGACGGTCATAGAACGGCTCAACGACCCTCTGGTGCACATCATACGCAACTCTCTCGACCATGGCATCGAATCACCCGCTGATCGTGTCGCCGTGGGCAAGACCGCGACCGGCACCATACGGCTCGCGGCAGAACATTCGGGCGCCAATGTCGTGATATCGGTTTCCGACGACGGCAAGGGCATGGATCTGTCGGCGATACGGGCGAAGGCCATAGAGCGCGGCATACTGGGTCCGCAGGAGCAACTAAGCGAGGCCGACGCGCTCATGCTCGTCTTCAGGCCTGGGTTCAGCACCGCCAGGAATGTGACGAGCGTTTCAGGCCGCGGGGTTGGCATGGATGTCGTCAAGCGCGAGATAGATTCACTCGGCGGTAGCGTGTCAGTAGAGTCGCGGCCAGGCAAGGGCTCGACGGTAGTGCTCAAGATTCCGCTCACCCTCGCCATCATAGAGGGAATGCTCGTACGCATCGCTGACGAATTTTACGTTTTGCCTCTGTCGATCGTCGAGGCCTGCGTCGAGGCGAATGATGACGACTCGACAGACGGTTCGAAGCTGGTCCAGTTCCGGGGAGACCTGATTCCGTACATCGACCTCAAGGAATTCTTTTCGGTTCCAGGCGAGCCTGTGGAGAATCGGCAGATAGTCGTCGTCAATGTGCAGGAGTCGCGCGTCGGACTCGTCGTCGACGCGGTAATCGGTGACAACCAGACAGTGATCAAGCCTATGGGAAGGATGTATCGCAACGCGGTCGGCCTGTCCGGCGCGACAATCCTGGGCGACGGGCGCGTCGCCTTGATAGTCGACTGCATGAAGGTCGTCGAAGCCATACCGGAGCGTGAGCTGAAAGCGAGGTCTCGTTGACCGCAACGGACCGGCCGATAGCCGGTTCCGGTATTTCAGACATCAAATTCAGGAAGCTGGCGAGCTACATCGAGCGCGAGTTGGGCATAAAGATGCCCGAAACCAAGAAGGTCATGCTAGAGAGCCGCCTTGGCAAGCGCCTGCGCGTCCTGCAGCTCCAGAGTTTCGACGCCTACATCGACAGGGTGTTCGCGGGAGACGACTCGGAACTCGTCCACATGATCGATGTCGTGACGACAAACAAGACTGACTTTTTCCGCGAACCCGATCATTTCGACGCTCTGGGTTCGAAGCTTCTGCCGGCCGCACTTGAAAAAAACGCTGGTCGCAATTTTTTCACTTTCTGGTCGGCGGGCTGCTCAACCGGTGAAGAGCCATACACGCTGGCCATGGTCCTCGAGGAATTCCGTCTGAGCCACCCGAGTTTCGACTATCGTATCGTCGCATCCGACATATCGACGAGGGCCCTCGACGCGGCGGTCAACGCCGTTTACGACCTGGACCGCGTCCTGCCCGTTCCGCCTTCGTACAAGAAGAAATACATGCTTCGCAGCCGTGACCCCGGTACCCAGGAAGTGCGTATCAAGAAAGAGCTCAGGGACAAGGTGGAGTACCTGCGGCTCAATTTCATGGACGAGATATTCCCGTTCGAAGGAACGTTCGATGTGATCTTCTGCCGGAACGTCATCATCTACTTCGACAGGGCGACACAGGAGCGTATCCTTGGACACATGTGCCGCTACCTGCGAATTGGCGGCAATTTCATTCTGGGGCATTCAGAGACATTGACCGGCATGAACCTTCCGCTTCGCGGCCTTGCACCCACCATTTACGAACGCGTATAGTTGATTCGAGGAGAATCCATGGATTGCATCAAGGTGTTGATTGTCGACGACTCGGCGGTCGTCAGGCAGACCCTAAAGGAACTCCTGGATTCTGACCCGGCGATAGAGGTGATTGCAGTGGCCTCCGACCCCATCTTCGCGCTCAAGAAGATGGAAACGGACAAGCCCGATGTCATCGTATCAGATGTCGAGATGCCGCGGATGGACGGTCTGTCATTCCTGCGGAAGATCATGGAGACGAGCCCGATACCCGTCGTCATATGCTCGAGCAAGACCGAATCGGGATCGGATAACGCCCTGAAGGCGATGGAGTACGGCGCAGTTGAGATAATCCAGAAGCCGAAGCTCGGAACCAAGCAGTTCCTCGAGGAATCGAGGGTGGAGATATGCGACGTCGTCAAGGCTGCCTTCGCGGCCAGGAACCGGCATAGGCTTCCCCTCGCCCCGGTTCGCGAAGTGGCTCCGAAGCTGACCGCCGACGTCATGCTGCCTGCCCCGGGCCGCAGCGGAATCATAGAAACGACGGAAAAGGTCGTCGTCGTAGGCGCCTCGACCGGCGGCACCGAGGCGCTCAGGGAATTCCTCGAGGTATTGCCCGAGGATACGCCAGGTATCGTCATCGTCCAGCATATGCCCGAGCATTTCACCGCGGCTTTCGCGAGGCGCCTCGACGGACTGTGCCGTGTCGGCGTGAAAGAGGCTGCAGACAATGACACGGTCATCCGCGGGCGCGTCCTCATCGCGCCGGGCAACAAGCATACCCTTCTCAAGCGGTCAGGCGCGCGCTACTATGTGGAGGTCAAGGAGGGGCCGCTCGTGTGCAGGCACCGGCCGAGCGTCGACGTATTGTTCCGTTCGGCCGCCAGGTACGCGGGCGGGAATGCCGTTGGCGTCATCATGACCGGCATGGGCGATGATGGCGCCAGGGGCATGAAGGAGATGCACGATGCGAAAGCCTGGACGATTGCCCAGGACGAGGATTCATGCATCGTGTTCGGGATGCCCAACGAGGCGATAAAGCTTGGCGGGGTGGACGTCGTACTGCCCCTCGACAGAATAGCAGCCGAGGTCCTACGATCGGCCAGATAAAGTCAAAAATGGAGCCCGGCAACAAGCGGGACCGAGCGTATTCGAGGAGGAAGCATGGCCAAGAGCATTCTTGTCATCGATGATTCAGCCGCGATAAGGCAGAGCATCTCGTACATCCTGCAGCAGGAAGGTTACACGACCGTGGAGGCCGGAGACGGCGTGGAAGGATTGGCGCGGCTCGACGAAAGCGTTCGCTTTGATTGCATCATCACCGATGTAAACATGCCCAACATGGATGGCATAACCTTCATACGCAAGGCGCGGGAGAATCCGAAGTTCAAATTCGTGCCTATACTGGTGCTCACCACCGAGTCCCAGGGTTCCAAGATGAATGAAGGCAAGGAAGCGGGCGCGACCGGCTGGATAGTCAAGCCATTCAGCGCCGACAAACTGCTTGCCGTCGTCAAGAAGGTCGCGGAGTAGTACGATGGCCATCCTCCATGCCGAAGCGGGACGGTATCTCAGTTTCATCCTGGGGAGCGAAGTCTACGCGGTGCCGGTGGGTAAAGTCGAAGTTGTCCTGGAGACTCCCCTTGTCACCAGGGTCCCGAACGCCGAACCGCATCTCAGGGGAGTAATAAACTACCGTGGCAGCGTCGTCCCGGTCATCGATCCCAGGCTACGGTTCGGCGGGACGCCGATTCCCCTCGACGATACCACCTCGGTCATCGTGCTCCAGATGCGCTACGAAGGGGAGGAAGTCGTCGTGGGCATGCTCGCCGACAGCGTCCGCGAGGTAGTCGACGTCGCCGCTTCGGATATCGAGCCGGCTCCGAAGATGGGTTCGCTGTCGGCAGGCAAATTCGTAGCCGGCGTCGCGAAACTGGGAGGGGAATTCGTCGTCATCCTCGATGTCGAGGCTGCCTTCTCGCAAGCGGCGACGGTTACGGAAAGCGCCAGGGCATGAGAGAGTTTCGTGGGCCTCGCTCCTTGGGCGACGCTCCGTGAGCGACGCTCAATGAGAGACGCGGCTCCTGGCAGCAGCATAACCGTCATGATAGTCGAGGACGAGAATATCGTCGCGCTCGACATGCGTTGCAGGCTCGAAGCGCTTGGATACAGGGTTTGCGCGGTCGTGGCTACCGGAGCGGCGGCGATTTCCGAGGCGTCCGCCCAAAGGCCCGATCTAGTGCTCATGGACATCCAGCTCAAAGGTGCCATGGACGGTGTCGAAGCCGCCCGCCGGCTGCGGCTGGAGTCCGGAATACCGATAGTATTCGTCACGGCATTCACCGACGACGCGACTCTCGAGAGGGTGAAAGTTGCGGGCGCTTATGGCTACATCGTCAAGCCGTATCACGAGCGGGAACTCAGGATATCGATAGAGCTTGCCCTTTCGAAATATAACTACGAGCTGAAACTTCGCGACGCCAAGGAGCTGGCTGAAGCCAGCGACAAGGCCAAGACCCGGTTCCTTGCCAATATTAGCCATGAGCTCAAGACGCCTCTCAACTCCATCGTGGGTTTCCTCGATCTTGCGGGTTCCGTCGCCACCGGTGATGAGCTGTGCGACGACCTTTCCATGGCAGCGCGCAGCGCGAGAAAACTCGAGACCGTCATCGACTCGATTCTCTACTATACCAAGCTCGAGCTTGGCGCATTGGCCCCGGTTCCCGACGATTTCGATCTCGACCAGTTCCTGCTTTCATGTTGGGAGCCCTTTGCGTTCGAAGCGCACGCCAAGGGACTCGCTGCCCGGCTCGGCATCGATCCCGATCTCCCCGGTACCGTACGAGGGGACGCAGGAAAACTATGCACGCTGGTGCGCAACCTCCTCGAGAACGCCGTCAAGTTCACGGACACGGGGTATGTCGTATTGTCGGCGGAGCTGGAATCCACATCCGGCGGTGCCGGAGAAATGGTGCTGAGGGTGACGGATACCGGCAGGGGCATACCTGAGGACCAGCGCCAGGCAATGTACCGGCCCTTTACCCAGGGCGATGATTCTCCGACACGTGCCAGCGGAGGCATGGGGCTTGGCTTGACGCTCGCCAAAGCCCTCTCCGACCTGCTGCATACAAGGCTTTCTTTCAACCCGCTTGCCGGTGGTGGCTCGGAATTCCTTCTGAGGGTCGAACTTCCGGAGGACTTTGTCCCCGCTTTCCCGGCGATCGACTGCGTAACGAAACCTGTCGGCCTCCTTGGCAGGGTGCAGGCGCGCGAGGAGCTGGAACGCTGGGCGCCAAGACTGGGCGTACATTTCGTCGATTTGCCTGGAGGCGAGGCGCTCGACTCCCGGGGCAGTCTCCTCTATCCGGCTGTCGTGGCGGACGAGGAAGCATGGTCCAAAACCGATGAAACGCAAAGGGCGGCGTTGCTCGGAGGGGACTACAGGAGGCTGGTCCTGGTCGGGAAGCCCTGCTCCAGAGAATACATAGCCGGTCGCCTTGGCCCAGGCAGGCTGCAGTATCCGCCCAGCCTGGCCACTTTCGCGCAGGCGGTGCGACGAGCGCTCGATCCTGACCGCGAACATGACGGCCGGATGAACACGGCTGCCCCGGTCGTGCATGCCAGGAGCCCGGCGGTTTTGACCGCCTCCGACAAGTCCGCGTTTTCAATGCGGAACTATAGCGACCTCTATGAAGCGGCGCTTTGCGAAGCCTCGTCGAATGGGCTGTCAGCAGAACTGACCGCGGTCGTCGACCGAATCGATGCCGCTTCCAGGGATGCAGACTGGGCGACGATGGAGCGACTTGCCAAGCGTTTCCATGACGGCTTCGCGGACAAGGGAGCCTCGGCTTGCGCGAAGCTGGTCCTTGCAGTTTCCATGGATACCAGGAACGGCGGCGGGAACAGGGTGGCTGAAGGCTTTGAGTCGATAAGTGGACGGAGGGCCTGATGGGGCGGATATTGATAGCCGAAGATGATTTCGGAAGCAGGAAGATGATGCAGAAGTTGCTTGCCGAGTACGGAGAGGTTGACGTGGTAGTCGACGGACAGGAAGCCGTCAATGCCTTTTCACTGGCTAGCGATGAATCGAAGCCGTACGATCTTGTCATACTGGACATCATGATGCCTAGGATGGACGGACATGAAGCCCTGAAGATGATCAGGCAGAACGAGAAGGGCCGGGGCGTCGGCCCTGCGGTCGAGGTTCCCATAGTCATGACAACGGTGCTCGAGGATCCAAAGAACGTCGTCGAGGCGTATTTCAGGGGCGGCGCCACGGCATACATCGTCAAGCCGGTGGACAGGCTCAAGCTTCGTTCGGCTCTCGGCAAGCTAGGGTTCAGGGCAACCTGAGCGTGGGTGGTGAGATGAAGAAAAAGCCCGGCGTGGCGACGCGCATCGTGGTTTGCGAGGATGAACGCATAGTCGCGCTCGACTTGAGGGCCTTCCTGCAGAAGAACGACTTCGAGGTACCTGCGCTGTACGCATCCGCCGAGGACTTGCTGGTTGACGCCGAAACGTTGAAACCCGATCTCGTGCTGATGGATATACATCTCCAGGGTACGATGGACGGAATAGAAGCTGGAGCGATCCTTTTCGAGCGATGGGGCATACCGGTAATTTTCCTGACGGCCTACGCCGATGGGCCGACGGTAGACAGGGCAAGGCTGACCCACCCGTATGCCTACATCCTCAAGCCTTACGACGAGCGGGAACTCAAGACGGCCATAGCGATAGGATTGTACCGGGCCTCGATGGAACGAAAGCTCCGCATTAGCGAATCCCGTTATCGCGGGCTGTTCGAAGCGGGACTGGCAGCCGCGTTCCTGGTCGACATGACGGGTCAGGTTTTCGAGAAGAACACCGCCTTCTCCCGGCTCGCGCCCGGCGTCACTACGTTGGGAGGGCTCTTCCGTGACGAGTCCGCCATGAGGTCCCTGTTTGACGCCATGGGCTCCGGCTCGGTGTTCGGGCCAATGCGAATCCAGATGCACACGGAGGACGGTCGGGAATCCTGGGCGCTTCTGATTGCCGCCCCTATGGACTTGCCCGACGGCACCGTGGCCTATCAGTGCCAGGCCATCGACATTACCGAGCGCAAGACGCTTCTCGACCAGCTCGTGCACGCACAGAAACTGTCGGCTCTCGGGAGGTTCGCCGGCGGCGTCGCGCACGATTTCAACAACGTGCTGACCGCCGTCCTGGGCTATGCGAGCCTACTTCGCTCCGATCTCGAGGCTGAAGGCCGTGGCCTCGAGGAAGTCGAAGGCATCGAGCAGGCGGCAAGACGCGCCGCAGCCCTTTCCCGTCAATTGCTCATGTTTTCGAGGCAGGATACGACGGAAGCCAGCGTCTTCAGCATGGCGGGACTCGTACGCGACATCGAGAAAATGCTCAGGCGCATCATCGGCGACACGGCCTTGCTGACAGTTCGGTCGGAAGGAGGGTTCGATATGGTGATGGCCGACAAGTCGCGGATGGAACAGGCGGTCGTCAACCTCGTCGCGAACGCCCGCGACGCCATGCCTTCGGGCGGCCATATTTTCATCACGACCGGGGCCCAGCACGTCGAGGGCGGCTCTTCCGGGAAAACCGACCCGCCGCCGGCGGGAAATTGGGCGTTCGTCGAGGTACTTGACGAAGGAACGGGCATTGCACCCGAGATATTGCAGAAAGTGTTCGATCCGTTTTTTACGACGAAATCGCCGGACAAGGGAACAGGCCTTGGACTATCGACGGTCGCCAGCATAGTAAGGCAGGCCGAAGGCCATATCAGGCTTTCTTCGATCCCCGGGAAGGGCACTACCATACGCCTCCTGTTCCCTCTCGTCGATGCCGGAAAGGCGAACGGCAAGGCCCTGACGGAAGCATCGCGCTTCCATGGGTCGCGCGTACGTGGGCAGGCACGCCAAGGGAATGCGGATCATCCCGGGAACGGCCGTACGGTCCTGGTCGTAGAGAACGACAATTCGGTATTGACTATCCTCGAAGCATTGCTCGACAAGGCCGGCTACCGGGTCATGGCGGCCGGGCATCCAGGCGAGGCCCTGCTGATGGCGGAGAATGCAAGGTCGCTGCCGGAGCTTCTCGTCGCCGACATGGCGATGCCGTTGATGAGCGGGCTGGAGCTTGCAGCCCGCCTGCGCGAAAGCGTGCCCAAATTGCCGGCTATACTCCTCCGTAGTCGCGACGGCAACCCCGCGGAGGACGCGGTCGCGGGAGCGATGGGCTCCCTGGAGACGTGCATCGACAAGCCGTTCAGCGAGGATGACCTGCTCGGAGCGGTTGATTCACTGCTGTACAACCAGCAGCAAACACCTTCCTAAGGATAAGAACGAATTCCTAGGACAAAATCGAAGCGTACAGCCTGGCTTCCATCCCCGCGGCCGCGTCGCTGGTGTACGACCTCTGCCTCCTGTCGAGCCCTACGTCGATGATGTCGCGTACCTTGGCGGGCTTGTCCGAAAGCGTCGCTATCCTGTCCCCCAGGTATATCGCCTCGCGGACGTCGTGAGTCACGACTACCGCGCTCCGGCCGTCGCGTTCCCTGAGTTCGACGAACAGGTCCATCACCGATATCCTGGTTTTCAGGTCGAGCGACGAGAACGGTTCGTCGAGGAGCAATACCTCGGAC
>PGXR01000081.1 GCA_002839245.1 Spirochaetae bacterium HGW-Spirochaetae-7
ATGTACAGGCCAGGAAGGATTCGAACCCTCAACATCCGGTTTTGGAGACCGGCGCTCTACCATTAGAGCTACTGGCCTAGGCGAATCCCGAAAACATCGGGGTTCGATGGCTACCTGGTTATTGAAGCTTTTTCAAAATGCGTCTGCATTTTGGAAAACCCTCACTTAACCTTCGTTTCCTTGTGAAGCGTATGCTTGTGGTCCCACTTGCAGTACTTCATCAACTCCAGCTTTTCCTGCTTGGTCTTCCTGTTCTTGGTCGTCGTATAGTTTCTACGCTTGCACTCGCTGCATGCAAGAGCGATGATCTCTACGGTTTGCTTCTTTCCAGCCATGGCCCGATCCTTCCCGGAAGATTGACGCCCACCGCGGCAAGCGTCGAAAAAAAAGGAGCGCCGACTCCGCGCGTCGCGACGAATCGCCTCAAATTGCGCCTGCCAGCCCCCAAAACTGTCTTCGAGAGCCCTCGATCGGATGACGCGAAGCGGCAACCGACTTGCAGGCTTGGTTCACCCATGGTGAACAGAAAGCCCTCGATCGGAATCGAACCGATGACCTCATCCTTACCATGGATGTGCTCTGCCAACTGAGCTACAAGGGCGTTATTAGCGCCGGTACAATAACAACGAGAGATGTCTTTGTCAATACCGCCTAGTGGTTTTAATCTTGGTTGGAACGGCTTTTGCTTCTGCCCCGAAACGATGAAACGAGGAAAGCCGCGGCGGGATCCCTGGTCAGGGCCAGCAGACCGACGCCTATGGCGGCGAATACGACGGCGGACAGGGCAAACGGCAGACCGTACGCTACGAGGCCGCTGCCGGCCGCGCCGAACAGGGCGCGAAAAGGCCCTCTGAGGGCCAGCACGGGCGCGGCGGCTATAGCGGAAAAGCCAATCAGCTTGATTACATACAAAGCTACCGAGCCGAGAGCCGAGCCCAGGCCCGCTATGCCCACCTTGGTCAACATCGCCATGAGCAGGGCGGTATTGACCGCGCTCGCCATCGAAAGCGCCAGGGCTATGCCCGGGCCTCCCATGGCGCGCTGCAGCGCGAACGCCGCGGCGATGTTGACCGCCACCGCGACAATGCCCGAGAGCGCCGGGGTGGCCGTGTCGCCGCGGGCGTAAAACGCCGGCGCCAGTATACGGTTGGCCCCGATGAACGGCAGGCCGACCATGTGGAAGAGGAAGGCGCTCGCCGTGAGCCCGACCGACGCGTCGCCGAATTCCCTGGTCTTGAACAGCAGTGCGACGATGTCCACCCGTTCGCAGATGGAGAATACCGCCACCGGCACGGTTATCAGCGCTATGGCCTCGAGGGCGCGGACCAGGCGCTCGCGGTACCGTTTCCATTCGGATGAAGCGGCAAGCCCCGACAGCTCGGGCAGGAGGACTGTCCCTACCGATACGACGAACACGCCGAGTACCAGTTCCTGCAGCCGCAGCGAGAAGCTCAATGCGGTCGCCACCCCGGTTCCGGCGTTCGTCGCCAGCGAGGTGGAAACGAGGCCGTTGACCTCGTAGGCGGCCATGCCGAGTATCGTCGGCGCGATAAGCGACAGTACGCGCCGCATCCCGGGGTTGCGGAACGCTTTTCGTAGCGACACGAAGCGGAAGCGGGCTCCCAGCCTGACGACATAGGGCAATTGGCACAGCGCCTGCAAGAGCCCCCCGACCACTACGCCGACCGCCATAGCCCGCGCCGGGTTGGCCATGCGGCCGCCTATGAGCATCGGCACGAAGATGAAACTCAGGTTGAACAGTATCGGCGCGAAACCCGACGGCGCGAACGAGCCGAGAGCGTTCAGGATACCCTGGAAAAACGCCGCGATCGACACAAGTGCGATGAAGGGGAACATGACACGCATTAGCGCGGCGGTCTCGACAGGCTCGGAATCGAACAGGCGGACGAGCAGCGGCGCGGCGGCGATGCCGGCGGCTACGACGGCGCAGACGGCGACCGAAAGCGCCGTAAAGGTGGCGGACAGGAATTCCTCCGTCTTCTCGCGGTCGCCTTCGGAGAAATACGCCTTGACCGTCGGGATGAAGGCCACCGACATCGAACCTTCGGCGAATAGGCGGCGGAAGAGGTTGGGTACGCTGAACGCGACGGTGAATGCGTCGGCGAGCATGCCGGTACCCATCAGGGCACCTCGCGTGCGGTCGCGTATCAGCCCCAGTATCCTGGATGCCATCGTCAGGACCGACAGCTTGCCGCTCTCGCGGACGAGGCGGCCGTTCGCCTCGGATTCGTCGCTCATGCCGGGAGGGTACAGCATAAAGCCCGGGCCGGACAAGCGAAGGAAAGGAGCGAGTGGGGTCTGCCCTAAGGGAGCATCACGATCGATCGCCTGCCAGCCATGTTCGAAAGAACTCAAGGTAATTGACCGCCAGCAAGTCCTCTCCCATCGCGACCGTCTCGCCTTGGTATACCAGTATACCCCTGGCGTCGAGACGGATGGCGCCGTCGAGCGCCTTGTGGTCGGCCAGAATGCGCTTGAGCCCTGCGAACATCTGGATTCTGGGAGTAGTGCCTCGTTTGACTTCGATGAAATCCAGGCGGCCCCGTGCGTGGTCCTCATGGATGAAGTCCACTTCCAGCCCGCCGCCGGAGCGGAACCAGTATAGCCGCCCATGAGTACCCGCATGTGCGATGGCCTTGTACATCTCCGAGGCGATGTAGTTTTCAAAAACGGGGCCGGCCAGGGGACCTTTTTCAAGTTGGTCCACACTCATCACGCCGGCGAGGTTGTTCACGAGGCCGGTATCCCAGAAGTACAGCTTGGGTCGCTTGATGATGCGTTTGCCGTAGTTTTGATGGTACGCCGGGACCAGGAAAATGATGTACCCGGCTTCCAGGACGGAGAGCCATGCCTGGATCGTTTTCTCGGACACGCCGAGTTCCCTGGCGTACACGCTCATGTTCAGTTCCTGTGCGCAACGGCCCGCCAGAAGCTGGATACATCGCAAGAAATCACGCTCGTTCCCGATGTTCCGCACGGATCGGACATCCCGCATCAGATAGGTATCCATATATGCGGGGAACCAGTCGCGTCCGAGGTCGCCGCCGCCAAGGACGATCTCGGGATAGTTGCCGTACAGCATGGCATCCCGTGGCGTTCCGAGGGTCTCCCGTTCCGTCCACTCGAAGGGCAGCAGCCTGGCCGGGGCTATCCTGCCGGCAAGGGACTCGCTCATCCCGCGGGTCAGCCCGAACTGGCTGGAGCCGGTCAGGATGAACCGTCCTGGAGTCCTGTCGTCGTCGATCTCCATTTTCAGGTATTCGAAGATTTCAGGAACCTTTTGGGCCTCGTCTATCACGGCCCCATTACGCATGCGCGCCATGAAAGCCCGGGGATCGTCATGGAAATCCCCGCGCAGGGTCGGGTCGTCGAAATTGATCCAGACTCTCCCCTCGGAAAAAGACTTTCTGAGCATCGTGGATTTTCCGGACTGGCGCGGCCCGGTGACGGCGATGGCGGGAAACTTGGATAGAAGCCCTGAAATTCTGGCTTCAAGTCTTCGTGCTATATACATATAGCCATGATACCTTGCAATTTTGGATTGTCAATACGAATTCGCAAGGTACTTGTAGCTGATTTTTGGCTCTGTCCCCATTAGGCTCGAACGGGCGGGGTCTGACCCGAAGGGGGCTGCATGGGATTGGGGCGACCAACGCCGTCCCATATTGTACGGGAGAGTCTCCCAAGAAAAAGGAGCGCTCGCTGGCAAGCGCTCCATTAGAGAGGATTCTTACTTGGCAGCGTACTTCTGCTGAAAGATGAACTTGCCGGAAACGATCTTTATAATGCCGGCATCCTTGCCCTCGGGATTGTGGGTCTGGGGGCTGATTTTGATGTTGCCGGTGATCCCCTTGATGTCCACGCTTTCGAGCGCCTTGGCGATGGACTCGCCATCGGGCTTGCCGGCGCGCTTGAGGGCGTCGACGAGCATCAGCACCGCGTCGTGGACGAGGCTACCGTTGAACTCGGTGGGAATGCCGTACTTCTTGAAGTAGCGAGCCTCATAGTCTAGGACATCCGGATCGTTATAGTTGAGGTGGCTGACGATGTACGAGCCTTCGACGGCCGCTCCGCCCATGCGGATCAGCTGGTCGGATGGCCATCCGTCTCCGCCCATGAGCACCTGCTTCATGCCGAGCTCGCGCGCCTGGTTGGCGGACAGGGCCACTTCCTTGAAGAAGTAGGGCATGAAGATGATGTCGGGGTTCTGGGCCTTGATCTTGGAGAGCTGGGGCCTGAAGTCGACGTCGCCGGACTTGAAGGACTCGTCGGCCACGATCGTACCGCCGTTCTTCTTGAAGTTCTCGACGAAGAACTGGCGGAGGCCCTGCGAGTAGTCGTCGGACACGTCGTAGAGGATCGCGGCCTTCCTGGCTCCGAGCACGTCAAACGCGTAACCGGCCGCGACGGCGCCCTGGTAGGGGTCGATGAAGCAGACGCGAAAGTTGTACTGCTTGACCTTGCCGTCGAGCACGGTCACCTTGGGGTTGGAGGCATAGGTGGCGATATCCGGCACTTTGGCTGCCTCGAGGATCGGGGCTATCGGGATCGCGTTGCCGGAGGCGTTCGGCCCGAGGATCGCGACGACCTTGTCCTGGCTCGTCAGGCGGTGGACCACGTTGACCGCTTCCTGCGCGTCGCCCTTGTTGTCGTAGCCGATGGCTTCGAGGGTATAGGTCTTGTCGCCGACCTTGACGCCGCCGGCGGCGTTGATCTCTTCGAACAGCATCTTGACGGTATTGAACTCGCTGTTGCCCCAGACGGCCTGGTTGCCGGTCAGCGGGCCGAACCAGCCCACCTTGATGACGTTGGCCTGCTTGGCCCCGCAGTAGGTGAACACCACACTCGCCGTGCCGCCGGCCGGCACTGTCACCGTCTGGCTCTCGCTCTTGCCGTCGGCGTAACGCACGCTCACCGTCTGGCCGCCGGCGGGCAGGTCGTTCACGGGGACAGTCCCCGCAGGCACCGCCGCCGAAAGCCCCGCCACGCTCACCGTGCCGGCGCTTGCCAACTGGACGCTCAGGTTGCCCTTGGCCGCCTTCACGGCACCGAAGCTCGGGGCTATGGAGGAGGTGAACGTAGCAGGAGAGGCGCTGCCCGACCTGAAAACGAAGTCACTGGTATAGTTGGTGCTGACCCATGGCGACTGGACGCCGCCGGTCGCGTCCTTTACCGCGCCGGTAACGCGGCGGAGGGCTACCGAAATTTCCTGCCCCGGCACCGCCAGCTGCTCGATGAAGGCTTTGGTAAACGGGCTGTTGCGGCCGTCGCCGTCCTGCGCCACCGCGCCGGGGTCGGTCGCGTACACAATGATAGACTCGGGCACCTTGACGCGTACCACCGCCAGCCCCTTGTCAGCGGACCTAGTGGACCCCGGAAAGGGATTGTTCCGACATGCGTCCATTACCACGATGTTCAGCTTGTTACCGGCCGAGCGCATCTTGGCCAGCACCTGCTCGGCGTTCACTGCCTTGTATGCCAGCTCGTCCTCGGCCTGTATGTCGGCGTCCACCGGCAGCAAGTAATTTGCGCCGTCCACCTGCGCGCCGTGGCCGGAATAGTAGAAAAGGCCCACTATGTCCGGATCCTTGAGCGCGTTCCCGAAGTCGCGTACCGCCTTCTCCATCGCGTCACGTTTGGCGTCGACCAGCGTCGTAACCGTGAAGCCGGCCGCCTTGAGCGCTGCCGACACGTCCACAGCATCGTTCGGCGGATTCCTGAGTGTCGTCGAGGTTTTGTATGCACCATTGCCTATCACGAGGGCGACGCGTTTTTCAGCAAACACGGGCACGGCGAGCATCGCGGCAACCAGCACCGCGATCACCATGACGAGGATTTTATTTTTCATCATTTCCTCCACTTGTTAAAATGGACAAAATCACACCACCGCTCGGAACCGGTTTACGGTCCGATATAATAGCTTGCGAGGGCTTCTGCTACTTCGGGCTTGGTAGAAGACGCGCCGGTACCCTGAACGGAAAGCCCCCTCGTCATCACCTCCATGGCACGGCTTCCAAGGTCGCTGAAATCCTCTTGTTCATCAAGGAAAGGAACACTGGAAGCCACGACCTTGATGAATTCAATACCGTACGGCGGTTCCATCAAGAACGAGTACGGAGCGGATGTGTCGGGAGGCAGCAGAATTGGCGCTCCTGAGCGTACCATGCCCTCGCCGGCACTGAAACGATTTGGCCAGATCAGTTGGATTTGGCCGGCGCCGTCTACGTGGTAGACGCGGACCCAGGCGTCCTTGTTCACGCCGACTATCACTGTCAGATTTTCACCGGCTCGGTACGCCGCGCCAGCGCCGCGGTCGGTGCTCGCCGATACCGTGAGGCCACCCGGAGCAGTACTAGAGAGCTTGGCCAATTCATGCGCCCGATTGACCGCAACGCTGGCTGGTTTCACCGAGGCATAATCAGGTACCGAGGAAACGGGAATGATCCAATCCGCCGCGCCTATCATGGTTCCGCTGGACAATTCCGTCAGGAGCAGAGCAATACGGACACGATCGTCCTCGAGGAAGAATCGGCCAGAAACAAGCGCTTCGGCGCCGGTTTCCCGAAGGAAAGCTCCGTAGGATTCCCTGAGCACCGGGTCAAGGGCAGCGGCCGCGTTGCGATTGAGCACCTTGAGTCTGGTACTCCCCGCCGCGGCTAGAAGCAAGCGATCCTCGGCCCATCGAGAGAATTGTGTAGGCAATTCGGAGTACTCGAAGGTAAATGTACCAAACACCGCACGTACTGTCGGCAGGTAGTACTCGGCAGCCATTTTGTCGAGCGACTTGACAGCCTCGGTATCCTGTCCATACGCGGAAGCGGCCGTGACAAGCAACGCCGCGATACAGAGCGCGGGAACAACTCGAGTTCTCATGGCCAACCCCTTGTTTTACTTTCAAACAGCATAACACAAATCCGTTTTCTTTGCCGTAGCCGGACAAGTGAGGCGTCCATCCGCCGGTGCGTTCATCTTGTTCCGGAGACGCGCCGCGTGGTATAAGGGCGGCCATGCCCGTACAGCTCATCGCGATCGACCTCGACGACACGCTTTTAACCCCCGAACTGACAATCCTCCCGGCCAATCTCGACGCGGTGCGCCGCGCCCTCGATGCCGGCATCGCCGTCATGCTCGCATCAGGCAGGACCGTCGAGTCGATGATGCCCTACGCCGTCGAACTCGGCATGAAGGGCCGCGGCCTGCCGATGATTTGCGCCAATGGTTCCGAGGTCAGGGACGTCGATTCGGGTCGCCTCGTCCGCCGCCTGACGCTGCCCAGGGAGGTCTGCCTGCTGGCCGTGGAAACCATGGCGGGCTACGGACTGCCGGTACAGGCCTATGACGAGCAGGGCATCATCGTCACGATACACAATCGATGGACCGACCGCGACAGGCAGCTGACCGGGTTGCCGATCCGGCTTGCCCAAGGCCCCGGCGACATAGCGCGCGAGCCGAGGAGCAAGCTCCTGTCGGCGGGAACGCCCGAGCAAGTCGCGGGCATAGTCCAGGCCCTTCGCGAACGCTTCGCGGGCCTGGCCGAGATAGTCGTATCGAAGCCCTACTTCATCGAGATCCTGCCCGCCGGAGCAGACAAGGGCGAGGCTCTCTCCTGGGTGGCCGACATCAGGGGAGTGCCCCGGTCCGACGTCATGGCGATAGGCGACGCCGGCAACGACGTCGGGATGCTCCGCTGGGCCGGGGTCGGCTGCGCGCCGGCGGACGCGAGGCCGGAGGCCATCGCAGCGGCCCGCCACGTCTCGCCGCTGCCGCACGACGCAGAAGCGGTCGCCGACCTCATCGACAGGCTCGCCCTCCTCCCAGGCAAGCGCTGACAAGGTCCTCAATATTTCGTCAATCCAGGTCGACATTCTTTAATGCATGAAAGGAGTCGCCATGTCGCAAGAACTGAAGGAAACGGGAAACAAGAAATGCTTCGCGTGCATACAGTGGACCGGCCAGCGGACCTTCTACCCGGAGAAGAAACAGATCAAGGTCGATGTCGGCATCGACGGCGTCTGCCTGGTCATCCACCAGAAGGTAAAGGGCAGCTTCCACTGCGATCAGTACTTTCCGCTCCGCTAGAACCGGTACCAAAGGCTGACCCCGACGTCTGCCCCTATCGCTTTGTCCGTTTTTCGCCGAAAATGGATCGAAGGGGAACGCCATGACCACAGTTCGCTCCAGGACCCTAGCCGCTGCGATCCTTGTCGTCGCGCTTACGTCGAACGTCGCGGCAGACATCGAATTCGTCGGCCTCGACGTATCCGCCGACGACCGCATACTGTTCAGTGCCCGCGTCGAGGTGCCCGGGGAGCCTGGCTACGACACGCTGTTCTCCGCCGACGCGAAAACCGGCGAACTTGTCCAGCTGACGTTCTACCCGGAATCGATAGCCATCGTCGATGACGGCCGCAGGTTGCAGATACGGAACCGCTTCGGCGTATTCATGACCGAGCGCGGCTTCACCGGCCTGGCGCCCCTTCCCGGCATACCGTCGTTCGCCAGGGGCTCGACCGTCCAGCAGGGCCGCCTCGTCGATTCGCAGCCGTCGCCGGACGGCACCATGCTCCTGTACCTTTCTCCGGTCAGCCCGGCCCGCGGCGACCTGATACTGTTCGACCTGGGAAGGAAGACCGAGTCGGTGGTCGCCAGGAGCATCGAGTATTCCGCCGACAGGTTCCCGGCGTCCTGGTCCCCCGACTCCCGCTACTTCGTCTACGGCAAGGCGAGCGACCTGTTCTACTTCTCCGCCGAGCAGTCCCGGCAGGGCCGTGTACCCGACGAAAGCTGGCGCAAGATAGGCACCGGCAGGGTCTCGCAGGCGCGATGGAGCGCCAACGGCAGCCTCTACCTGCTCCGCGACCGCTCGATGTACCGCATCATGCCGGAAGAATTCTTCACCCAGGCCATCTATTCCGGCATCGTCCAGCCGGGCATCCTCGTCGGCAAGGCGCCCTTCCCCTACGACCCCAATTTCGACTCGTTCTGGATATCCCCCGACGGATCCAAGGTGCTGTTGTGCAAGGACGGCCGGAACATATTCCTGTACCGGCTTGACCCGGACGACTTCGGTCGCGAGGCGGCGGTCAACGCGATGCCGTACCTTTTCCTGCAGGGAAACACCATCGTCGACCAGGTACTCTGGCCGTCGAGCGACGAAGTGACGGTCTTTACCGCGTCGCTGCGGGACGGCAAGCGCGTCTCGGGCGCTTACCGCGTCAAGGCGCCGATACCCGGCGAGGAAAGCCTGTCGGCGGGATTCCTTTCCCTCGACGTCGCCGGGGCGACCGGCATTTCGCTGTCGCCCGACGAAAGCCGCGCCGCCATCGTCACCCCGGACGGCGTGAAGATCCGCCGCTACTCCAACTGGGCCATCGAGCGGGACCTGCCTTCGCCCGGCGCCATCCACGCGGTGTGGGTGGCCCAGGACAAGCTCGTGCTCGCCTCATCCGGCGCGATCGAGATGATAGGACTCGCCGACGGCGCCAGGGCCCTCGTGGCGCTTGGCCAGCCGGGCGCCTACGGATGGTCGGCCGCCGAGCCGGGCACCGTAGTGACCTCCAAATCCGGCGTCGCCTACAAAAGCCCGGCATCCGCCCCCTCATGGGCTCACGCGGCGACCTTCGACCCGCTCCCCCAATCGACCAATTCCGCCAATTACCGCGTATATCCTGACGGTATCGCCTCGGGTTCGTACCGCAACACCATCATGGTCCGCTCCGCAAAAGGCCTGGGGACGAGAAGCCTCCTGCCCGCGCCGGGCAAGGCGTACACGCCGTTTCCCGTCCAGGACGAGGCGCGGGGAGCCCTGGTGTTCGACCACGGCTCGAGGATACGGCGCCGTGAAGTGTCGCTCGCGTTCAACGCCTACGACGGCGCCGAAGGCCTCGTCGGAGTCCTGGATACGCTCAGGGAATACGGCATCCGAGCCACCTTCTTCGTCAACGGCGAATTCGTGAGGCGCAATCCGGGGGCGGCCCGGCTGATAGCCGAAAGCGGCAACGAGACAGGCAACATGTTCTTCAGCGTCTTCGACGCGACCGACGCCCGCTACCGCGCGGACGCTGAATTCGTCAAGCGCGGGCTGGCCCGCACCGAGGACGAGTACTTCGCGGCAACCGGAGCGGAACTATCGCTGCTGTGGCACTCGCCCAACTATTCCATCAGCTCGGTGCTGCTGGAAGCGGCCGCAGAAATGAACTATAACTACATAGGACGGGACGTCGACCCGCTCGACTGGGTCGGGCGCTTCCAGGGGACGCTGACCCAGGGACTGTACGCCGGCGTGCACGACCTCGTCGAACGGACGGTGACGGCCGTATTGCCAGGATCGATCGTACCGGTTCGAATCGGCATACCCGACGGCGGCAGGGAAGACTACTTCTACAACGAGTTGCCGCTCCTGCTCAACGCGCTGCTGGCCGATGGATACGAGATCGTGCCCGTTTCGGTCTTGATGAAGCACGCCGAATAGTCGCGTCGAATAGCCGCGTCGCGACGAATAGTCGCGTCGCGACCAGTCAGCGCAGGCCGGAGAGTCCGGAGGGACGATGCTCGCCGATCGATTCAGGTTATCGACAGATTCTCTCGACTACTCGGTGTCCGCCGACGACGTGGCCAGGCTCGACGGCGGCGCCTGGGGAGACGCGGTAATAGGCCAGCCGAGGGCGCTCGAGGCTCTGACGATAGGTACCGCGATACGCGCCAAAGGCTACAATATCTTCGTCTCGGGCGCACCTGGTACGGGCAGGCGCACCGCGGTGATGCGGACGCTCGCCGCCTTCAAGCCCCCGCGGCTCGAACTCCGCGACGCCGCCTACGTCTATAATTTCAAGGCGCCGCTTGCGCCGACGGCACTGTACTTCAAGGCTGGAGAGGCGGCGCTGTTCCGCAGGGACGTCCACTCGCTGATCGAGAACGTCAAGAAGCTCGTCGCCCTGCACGCCGAATCGGGCGACGCCAGGAAGCGGCGCGGCGAACTCGAAAAGGCGTGGGAAACGACCGAGAACGGCCGGCTCGCGGCGTTCGAGGCGGAACTGGCGACCGACGGCTTCCGCGTCGTCCAGGTCCAGGCCGACGACGGCCAGACGAACACCGACATCCTGCCGCTGAAGGACGGCGTACCCGTACCCTTCGACGAATACCAGGCGGCGGCCGAGTCTGGCGCCATACCGGAAGCCGAGTTTGCGTCGATGCGGCAGCGCTACTTTGCACACATGGACGAGATGCGCCTGCTGTTCGTCGACCTCCACAGGGGACGCGCCAAGCTCGACGACCAGCTTGAAACGCTACGGACCCAGGCGCTCCAGCCGCTGGCGCACGCAGAAGCGGAAATTCTGGCTGCCCGCTACGACGACGAACGGACCCGCGAATGGATCCGGGCCCTCGAGAAGGACATCGTCGCCCACCTGTACCTTTTCGGGCAGGGGACTCCAGAGCGCAGGCACCGCTCGCCGCTTTCGCGCTACGGCGTCAACGTCCTCGCCGACCGGGGGGACGCGACAACCGTACCGGTGCTGTTCGAGGCAAACCCGACGTACGCCAACCTTTTCGGCAACATAGAGCAGCATTCGGAAGGCCAGGCCGAAGGCAGGACTGCCTACCTCCGGATACGCCCCGGCTCCATCGTCAAGGCTTCGGGGGGTTTCCTGGTCATGCATGCGGAAGACCTCGTGGCCGACGAGGAAGCCTGGACCGCGGTCAAACGCGTCCTGCGGACGGGCAGGCTCGAGATCCAGAGCCAGGCCGGCCCGATGGGTCAACTGGTCTCGGTCAAGCCGGAGCCGCTGGAGCTCGACGTCAAGATAGTCCTGATAGGCGGCGAGATGACCTACGACGGCCTGTACAATGCCGATCCGGACTTCCAGAAGCTGTTCAAGATATGCGCCGAATTCGACTCGACGATGCGCCGCAACGATGAGTCGTTGCGTGAATACGTCTCCTTTGCCCGCAAGATAACGCTCGAGGAGGGCCTTCTCGAACCGTCGGCCGACGGCATATCGGCCATCGCCGAGTACGGCATCAGGCTCGCCGGATACCGCGACCGGCTGTCCACGCGCTTCTCGAAGATAGCCGACCTGATACGGGAGGCCGACTACCGGGCCAGCCTCGCCGGCAAGGACGCCATCGACGCCGCGGCGGTGGTCGAGGCCGAAAGCGAGACCGGACTCAAGATC
>PGXR01000316.1 GCA_002839245.1 Spirochaetae bacterium HGW-Spirochaetae-7
ACGCCGCCTTCGTGGCAATCGGGGTGGACGGGCAGTTCGAGGTCGACGAGGCCGCCGACGTCCGTCGCATCGGCGCCGGCCGCGTTCACCACGGTTCCCGCAGAGTATTCGTCCTTGTCGGTACGCACGGAAGCGATGCGGCCGCTGCCTGTCCTGATGGAGGACACGGTTTCACCGAAGCGGAACTCTGTGCCGGCCGAACGGGCGAGTCGGTGGAAGGCGGTGCTGGTAATCAGGGGCGAGGCGTAGCCGTCGCCGGGGCTGAAGGTGCCGCCGCGCAGGTCTTTTGCCACGATGCCCGGGCAGAGCTCGGCGACGCGCTCGGGGCTTATCCAGTCGATGTCGAGTCCGGCTTTCTTCTGTATGACGAGAAGTTCGCGGAACGACTTTTCCCTCTGCTCGTCGTAGGCGGCGAAGAGGTATCCGCCGGAACGCCATTCGACGTTGATGCCGCGATCGTGCTCGAAGCCCGAGACGATCCGTATCGATTCCTGGCATATCCTGATCTTGGCGGGATCGGAGTGGGTGGCGCGGATGCCGCCGATGGCGGCGCGATTCTGTCCGCGGCCCCAGGACGGGTTCTTCTCGAGAACGATCGTCGACAAGCCGCGCTCGGCGCAATACATGGCCAGCGGCACGCCTACGGATCCTGCTCCAATGATCAGCACGTCGCAGCTTGTCATACCAGGCCTCCGTCGTTCTTTGCGCTTCTCGAACCGGCGAGTTCGCCGAGGGAGGCTTCCATGGTCAGCGGCCGGAGCGTGCCTGAGGTCACGGTGGCCGGATCGACTCCGGCCTTGCGGAACACCTGCGGCAAAAGCACGGAACACGTCTTGGAGCCGCAGGCGCCCATGCCGACGCGGAGGGTCTTGAGCTGGTTGATGTCGCGGACCTCGTTGTCGCGGATGAAGCTGACTATCTCGCCGACGCTGATCCGCTCGCACCGGCAGACGATGGCATCGTCGGGGAGGTACTCGAAGCGCGGCTCCGGCAGCGGTTTTGTCACGCTCTCGTCCTGGACGCGGATGCCGATGATGCGGGCCGCGTTCTCGATCCGCGCCTTGAGGGTCAGGACCCAGGTGCGGTGTTTTTTGAAGTACTGTTTCTTGATGAGCTCCGCATCCTCGACGAAGCCGCCGTCCTGGTCGAGCGCGGGGAGCTTCGTGCCGATTTCCCAGGGTCCGGCGTCGTACTCGAAGGGAAGGCGGACTTCGGCCCATTCGTCGTCTATCGTGCGCACCAGCGAGACGGCAAGTCCCGGGCACGCCGCGACGCAGGCCGAGCAGCCCTTGCAGTCGCTTCCCTCGAAATACGGCAGGTCGAGGAGGCTGCCTTTCAGCGGCTTGAGCTTGATCGACGATGTAGGGCAGACGGTCGCGCATGGGTTGCAGGGGA
>PGXR01000317.1 GCA_002839245.1 Spirochaetae bacterium HGW-Spirochaetae-7
TCCTCCGGGGGGATCAAGAAGGTGATGTGCTTTCCTTCCGCCTCCTCGCGCTGGTAGCCGATGGCGTCGAGCATCGGCTGGTTGATGAGACGAATGCACCCGTCTGGACCCAGGGCCATGAAGAACGCCGGTGCGGTCTCCACCAATAGTTTGCGCACTTCGCCTTCGTGGCGGAGCCGCTGTTCCAGGGAGCGCAGCTCGGTAATGTCCTCGAAGACCGTGTAGATTTCCGAGGGGAGGTTGTCGTCGACGCAGAACTTGGGCACGGCGTGGATCCGGATCCACCGGCGGCCCTGCTCCCGGGGGTTCCATATGCCCATTACCACGCCCCGCACCTCGCGCCCGGTACGCAGCGCCACCATGGCGGGGTGCTCGCGACCGGGGAACGGGGTGCCGTCCTCACGCAACGGCTGCCACCGCGGATCCTCGGAGGTGCGGCCCCTCATCTCGTCGACCGACAGCCCCAGGATCTCTTCAGCCGCCGGGTTGGCGACCCGGATCTCGCCGGTGGCGTCCTGATAGACCACCCCCTGGGACATGGTCTCAAACAGGTGCCGGTAGTTGGCCTCTGAGCTCCGCAGAACCCCTTGGATGCGGCGCTGCTCGGTGACGTCCTCCACCATGCCGAGGGCGAGGCGGGGCTCCCCACGAGGATCGCGGATCAGGGAGACCGCGAGACGGCCCCAGCGTGTTTCGCCAGAGGTTGTCCGGTAGCGTTTGTCCAGGCGGTAGCTGTCTCGACGGCCGGAGACCAGTTCTTCCAGGATCCGGCGTTCGCTGGTCAGATCCTCGGGATGGGTGAACTCGGTGTAGGACCGGCCGACCAGGCCTTCTGGAGAGCACTCCAGGAAGGAAGCGAGCATAGGGTTGGCCTCGACGATGGTGCCGTCCAGGTCGGTCACCGCGATGCCCAGGGGCGCGTGCTCGAGGACGGCGCGGAACCGCGGCTCCGGGTCTCGCTCGTCCTTCTCACGGGGTGGCTTCTCGGTGAGGCCTGTTCCCTGATTGGTGTGGCCGCTCGGCAACGTCGTCATGGGAACGATAGAACTCCGTCCAGTGCGGGATCGGTCAAGTGGCAGCGTCCGTACCTGAACGGCAGTTTCGACCTCCGGCCCTATCGGGGGATCCCCGATTTAGCCTCGAGAAAATGCTGACTGACGGGCTGCGCGCCCCCGCACACCTAGCCGACTCCAAGAACGCAGGCTAGGCCTTGATGCTTCTTTGTCACATTACCCCCAACCTAGGTGCTCGGGGCGAAATAGCCGAGAGAGTGCGGAGATCTGCGCGCAGATGTCACTGAGGGGTCCCTTCTCCGGAAGGATTGTTATAGCTCCAGTGTCGTGAGCCCCTCGCGCACCGCGTACTTGGTCAGCTCGGC
>PGXR01000082.1 GCA_002839245.1 Spirochaetae bacterium HGW-Spirochaetae-7
CCTGCCGGTACGCTCAGCCATATGCCGGTGGATCCCATGCCCAGGGGGCCCGAGAAGAGCAAGGCGCAGGGGATGCGTATGACCCACAGCGCCAGGATGGTGTTTATCATCGGGATGAAGGCGTCGCCGGCTCCGCGCATAACGCCGTTGTTGATGAACATCGTGGAGAACAGGATGTAGGTAGCGCCGACTATCGCCAGGTACTGCGCGCCTATTGCCATCACCTCGGGATCCCGGGTGAACATGGACATGAGGGGTTTCCCGAAAAGGAGGACCGCGGCGCCTACCACGGCCGAGATGGCTGCGCCTATGATCACGGCTGATCGATGGCCCCGCTTGACCCGCTCTGTCTTGCCGGCGCCCATGTTCTGCCCGGTGAACGTGGAAATCGCCTGGCTCAGGTTCATCGCGGGCATCGACGCGAAGCTGTCCAGCCTCGAGGCAGCCGAGAAGGCGGCGATGGTCGTCGTGCCGAAACCGTTGACGATACGCGTGAGCGCCATCATGCCCAGCGACACCATCGTCTGCTGTACCCCTGTCGGGAGGCCTATCCGGAGGCTGTGCTTGAATATGTCGCGGTCGAAGCGCAATTCCCTGATGCTGAGCCTGACCAGGTCGTTTCTCGTGTTTACCCAGACGATGCCGCCGACGAAAGACGCGCCCTGCGATATGACGGTCGCCCAGGAGGCCCCGGAGACTCCCCATCCGAAGCCCACGACGAAGAGCAGGTCGAGTACGACGTTGAGCAGGCTCGCGGCCGCAAGGAGGTACAGGGGCGTCTTGGAGTCGCCCAGGCCGCGAAGGATTGCCGATATGGCGTTGTAGCCGAACATCGCGAGGAGGCCCGCGAAGATGATGCGCAGGTAGGCAGAAGCCTCGGGCAAGACGTCCGCCGGTACCTTGAGCGCGACGAGGATCCAGTCGGTCGTCGCTACGCCGATGACCGACATGGCGAGCCCCGCCCAGAACAGCGTGATGTAGCCGGTATCGACAGTGGCGCGGACCTTGGCCCTGTCCTTTGCTCCGAAATACTGGGCGACCAGTACCGTGGTCCCCATCGTCAGGCCCATCACCAGGGATATCATGAGGAATATGACCGGGAAGGCGGTACCGACGGCGGCGAGCGCGGTGGTGCCTACGAAGTTGCCGACTACGATGCTGTCGACCATGTTGTAGAACTGCTGGAATACGTTGCCTATCAGCATCGGCAGCGCGAACGCCACTATCGCCTTCGTCTCTCCGCCCTGGGTCAGGTCTTTCATGGTGCTCCGTCGGAACTGTCTGGATAGCGTAACTATACGCGCGCTGGCACTGCCTAGGCAAGCTCGCCCCCGACGGGCTACGTTTTACGAATGAACCTTTCCTTCCTCAAGGTACGCGTCGCCGACTGTTCGTGGATACTGTTCGACCGTCTGTCGAGTCCGCGGGACGAGCTTGACTCCGCCGAAGGCGAGGGCCTGTGGGCCACGATCGCCAGGGACATATGCAGCCGCTCCCGCGGGGCCGCAGCCGATGGCATCGCGGTGGTACGCAGGGAAGCCGGCGCAGCCACGATCGAGACCTGGGACGGCGCTGGAGCGGTTGAGCCGCCGACTCCTGTCTCGGTCATCTGCGCTTCACGCCTCCTCTTCGACGCCGGAATCGCCGGGGCCGAGTCGATGCAGCTTCTCTCGCCTTCGGGGCCGAACGAGGTCATGGTCATAGACTCGAGGAATTTCGGGATGGCGGTCGGTGAGCCCCTGCGCGAGGACGGGAAAGCCCTGGTCGACATATTCGGGAAGTACGGCCCGGGGCTGTCGTCCCGGGCGGGCTCGGGGATAGTCGTGCCGCTGATGCTCGGGGGCGAAAGCTTCGAGGTGGCGCTGTTCGACCGGCCGCCGGAGCGGCGCCATGGGCGCCGCTCCGGGCGCATCGAGGCCCTGGCCGTATCCAGGCACGAGCTGCGCGTCCGCAAGGGCGGCCATGACCCCGTCGTCGCTGCCGCCGCGGCGGCCGCGGCGGCGATCGTGGCCGATTACGCTGACCGGGAGCTTGCGGTGGTCGTCGGCGGCGACGAGCTCGTCGTGCAGTGGCCCGAGGATGGTCCCGTGTTCGTGGCCGCCGCGCCGTCGTACTGCTTCTCCGGCGAATTCTGGATAGGGGAGAGCATGCTCTAGCGGGCCGTCAGGCGAAGTACGAGATGCGGTAGTCCCTGGCTGCGGTGAATCCCATCGACAGGTATAGCGCCCTGGCGACGGCGTTCGATTTCTTCACGAACAGCGATGCGGATCGGCCCCGGGATGCTATGTCGGCCATCAGCGCGTCCATCACGCCTCGTCCGATGCCCATGCCCCGGCGTTCGGGTTCGACGAACACACCCCCGACCTGGTCGTGCGACCAGCCCCTGGCGTTTGTCTGCGCCCTGGCGACGATGCGTCCGCTGACCGTCGCCAGGTATACGACCTGCCTGGCGAGGCTCTTCGCCTGCGTCGCCCGGCATGACTTCGGATCGAAGACGTGGAGCTTCGTGATGACCTCGATGCGCTCGTATTCGGCGGCGATGGGGCAAAGGCCGTCGAGGTCCGCCAGGGTCGCCCGCCTGTATTCGACTACTCCGTTTGAGACGGCGACGTGCCTGCGCGGTTTCCAGTCCGCAGGCGACAGGGACATGGCATCGTAGTCGACTTCAAGATCTGGCCGCCACGACATGGCCGCCTCGATCGCCTCGACATGGGCGGTCGCGCCGAGGCAGGCGGCTGGCTGGAATCTCCTTGCCGTTCGCGAGCAGCGGAGCCCCTCAAGCGCATGAACCGCGGCTGAGCCGCCCGGGTCGAATTCTTCGGCGAGTACCGGGAAGGCCGTGCCGCTTGCCGACAGCATGACTGCCATGGCGAACCCTCCCGGAGGAGGGGCCCGCTCCAGGACGTAGATGCCGCCGGCGCCCCTGTGTATGCGTTCCAGTTTTCCCTTGTCGTCCACCGCCCGGTACGAGAATCCCGTCGCATAGGCTTCCCGCGGCTCGACCATGGTCCTGAGGGCCGCTTCGTCGCCGGCCACGGCGAGCCTCCAGGATCCGCGGAAGCTCAGGGGCGCACCTGTATCGGAAGCCGTCCCGGCGCTTTCACGTCCCCGGCAAGCACCGCGAAGGCCGCCTTGAACGATTCCCGGGCGTATGAATACACGGCGACGACGGTGCCGTAGTCCTCGAACTGGAATGAATACGAGGGATTGAGCGACGATACGACGTAAAGACGCTTGCCCGCCTTGCGTGCCGCCTCGGCAAAGCGCGCGCCTGAGGGGTTCGCCACGCATACCACCGCCGTCTGGGCCCGCGAGAGGCGCACGCCGAACGCCGCAAGTTCGGAATCCAGCGCCTCCTCGGTCGGCTGGTACGAGAAACGGAATGTCTCCGCTTCCGGCAGCCGGGCTTGCGCCTCGAGAATGAAATCGCCGAACGGACCGGCGACTATGGTGCGGCCCGTAGCCGGGAGAGGCAGCTGGGCAGCGCCCAGCAGGGTCGCGCTCCTGACCGCCTGCTCTGTGAAGAATTTCCTGGATTCCGGGCTCTGCATTGTCTTTCCGGCGTCGGTGACCGGGCCGATGCCCGCCTTGCCGCGCGGCAGCAGCCATCTGAGTTTGGCGCCAAGAACCCGGCGCGCCGATTCGTCGACCCGCGCCCTGAAGGCCGCATCCCCGCCGCACAGCGACAGGAGCCTCGTCCAGGACTCGTCGTCGAGGTCAAGGGTCTTCGAGAACATAAGGATGTCGTTGCCGGCGCGTATCGCCCGCTCGCACGTCTCGGCGAGTCCTCCGTGGCTGGCGGCGCCGGACATCATCAGGTCGTCGGTGATGACCAGCCCGTCGTAGCCGATCCTCTGCCTGAGGATTCCCTCGATCAGGTAATTCGACAGCGACGCCGGCTCCCTGGACCCTGTTATCCGCGGAAAAGCGAGATGGCCGCTCATGACGCCGGGCACTCCCTCTGCCGCGAGCATGCGGTACGGGACCAGTTCCCGGTTCCAGAGCGTATCCTCGTCGATATCAATGATGGGCAGGATGCCGTGGGAGTCAAGTTCGGTATCGCCGTGCCCCGGGTAGTGTTTGGCCGTGGCGAAGACGCCCGAGTCGGCCATGCCCCTGACCCAGGCAGCGGCGAGAATGCCGGTGTCCCTGGGATCCGACGAGAAGGCGCGCGGACCTATGATGACGGAATCCGGCCTGGTCGCCAGGTCGACGGTAGGCGCGAAGTTCATCGTTATGCCGAGCGCTGAAAGTTCGGCTCCGATGTACAGGGCGCTGCGGTACGCGTCGCTCGGCCAGGCCGACGCCCCTATGGCCATGTTGCCTGGCGTCACGCTCGTCTGGCCGCGTATGTGGCGTATCCAGCCGCCTTCCTGGTCGGTGGCTATGAAGGGAGGCACGTCGAAGGAGCCGGCCCCGGCCGCCGCCTGGATCGAGGCTATCGCAGCGGCGACCCTGCCCGTGTCGTCGGCGTTCCAGCCGAATATCTTGACGCTGCCGAGTCCTCGCCTGCGTATCCACGAGTACAGGAGGGGAGTCGGAACGTCGCCGCCGTAGGAAAGCATGAAGAGCTGGCCGAGCCGCTCCGCGGGACCCATTCGGGCAAGGAGGGCGTCGAGAGCGAGCCGTTCGTCGATGCCGGCGAGCCGCCAGAACGACGAGGCGTCGACCGCACTGGCTGCCCTTGCGCCGGAGCCGCGTTCCCGCCCGGCAGCGGGCGCTGGAATCACAGGCGCGGCGGGCGGCGAAGCCTCGCCGCCTAGTGACGACTCGCTGTGGGCGAGCGAACATGAGCCCGGTATGAGGACCGCGATGACGATCGCTGCCGCGGCGGCGGCGACCAGGGCCTTGCGGGCGATTCCGGGCATTGGCTTCCGGCCTAGAGGTAGGCCTTGCCCTCGAGTTCGTCGATGTACGAGGCGGCGCAATGCGCGGCCACGGCGCCGTCCGATACGGCGGTGACGACTTGCCTGAAGGGCGTCACCCGTACGTCGCCGACGGCGAACAGCCCCGGCAGGCTGGTTCCCATCCTGTCGTCGGTGACGATCGACCCGCTGTCGTCCTTCGCGAGCCCGGCGGGCAGGGCGGCCGTCTGCGGTATCGATCCGACGAACACGAATACGGCCGATGTTTTCTCTTCGTAGGTCCTCCCCGTGCCGAGTTCCTTGAAGGTGACGGCTTCAACCGATTTGCCTCCCTTGATTTCCTCGACGACCGTTTCGAACCGTACTTCTATCTTAGGATTGGTCAGGACCCTGGCGGCGAGGGTCTTCTGAGCGCGGAAGCGGTCCTTGCGGTGGACCATTATCACACGCTCCGCCAGCTTCGACAGGAACATCGCCTCGTCGCAGGCCGCGTCGCCGCCGCCCACCACGACCATGCGCTTGCCACGGAAGAAGGGGCCGTCGCAGGTGGCGCAGTACGAGACGCCGCGGCCGGCGAACTCTTCCTCGCCCCTGGCGCCGAGGTGGCGGTGCTTGGCGCCGGTGGCCGCTATCACGGCCTTGGCTCCGACCGCGCCGTCCCCGGTCTCGACGACGAACGAGTCGCCTTCCTTGCGCACAGCGGTGACGCTCGACGACATGAACTCGGCGCCGAACTCGGCGGCTTGGGCGCGCATGGTTTCCGACCAGGTGTAGCCGTCCACCGGCTCGGGCAGTCCCGGATAGTTCTCGAGCCTGTCTATCAGCAAGGCTTGCCCGCCCGGCGCCATCTCCTCGATGACGAGCGTCTTCAGGTTGGCCCGGGCTCCGTACTGCGCCGCGCCGAGACCCGCGGCTCCCGCGCCGAGTATCACCAGGTCGTATGTTTCCATGCAAGCCTCCCCAAGCTAGTCCACCGTTTGCAGTTGCCCTATAATACCGATAGATCGACGATTTGTCATCGGAGAAGCCGTAATCGCGAGAGGATCGATGAAAAGAAATCCCGTTCCAGGCTGCCGGCATCATGGGCGCGCGCCACGGCTTGCGCTGGCGTCCGCGCTGGTCGTCGCCATGCTCGCGGGGGCCGGCGGGCAGACACTTTTCGGCGAATACAGGCTCTCCCCTTCGGCAGACGTCGTCCGGCTCTCCTCGGGGCCGGCCGATCCGGGCGCCCAAGCCATGCTGGAGGCGGCGATACTGTTCTCCGGTGCCGACGCCGCGCGCGCGACCCTGGCCGCGGACGCGGGCCGCCTCCGGATAGAAGAGGCCGTCGCGCTCGCCCGGGCGGTCCGCGCGGACGCGTCGATTGGGGACGCCGGGGCGCGCGAATACCAGCTCGGCTCCCGCCTGCTCGCCCTCGTACATTCGCATCTATCGCGTTACGACGAATTCGAATCGCGGATCGACAGGGCCCTGCTCGAAGGACGGTACAACTGCGTAAGCTCCGCGACGTTCTACGCGATCCTTGCCAGGGCCGCCGGCCTCGACGTGTCCGGGGTGGTCCTTCCCGACCATGCGTACTGTGTTCTCGCTCTGGAGGGCCGCCGGGTCGACGTCGAGACGACTTCGGCCAGAGGCTACGACGATACTTCGAAGCGGCCCGAGGCAGGACTGGCCTGGAGCGTCGGCGGGCCGGCCGGTGGCACCGGAACGACGGCACGCGGCATCATCGCCCTGGCGCTCAGGAACCGTGCCACGCTGGCGGAACGGGGCAGGCAATGGGCCGCGGCACTCGCCCTCGCGGTGGACGCGTACGCCTATGTCTCGGCCGGGGGCCATGACGAGTCGACGCTTTCATTGCTCGTAGGCAGGGTCAACAACTGCGTCTCGGCGTTGATGGAGTCGGGACGCTGGTCCGACGCCGTCGAGCTGGCGGACCGGGCCATCGCCGCGTACGGCCCGGAGGAAGCCTTCGTCGCGCTCAGGAAGGTCGCGCGTATTGTCTTCCTGACGGACGCGCTGCGCGACGCCGCCGGGCGGGAGGCGCTTGCCCTGGCGGACGAGGCCGCGGCGTCCGGTGAAGCCGACGCGGCCTGGCTGGAGCGGGCCTATGTCTGGGCCTACGCGTCGCTTGCCGACGAACGGCGCGCCGAGGGCGACCACCTGGGCGCCTGGAAGGTGGCGGCCGCGGGGCGGGTCCGCTTCCCCGCGTCCGGGGAACTTGCCAGGCTTGAGGATGTAGCCCGCTCGAATTGGGTCAAGGACGCCCACAATCGTTTCGCCGCGCTCTACAACGCCCGCAAATACGGTGAAGCCCTGGACGTGATGAAGTCGGCGTTGGCGCTCGCGCCTGACGAGCGCATCCTTCTGGAGGACGAACGGGTCGCCAGGGAGGCGGCGGCTGGAAAGTAAGGCGCCTTCAGCTCCCGGGCTCCACGGGGAAACGGATGGCGACGATGGCGCCGTTCGATTGGCGGCGCTCCATCGTGCCTCCTATCTGGCCGGCCAGAGCCTCGACGAGATCCATACCGATTCCCTTGCGCTTCCCGGGGACGCGGGACAACCCGGTCGTCTCGTACCCGACACCGTCGTCGGCGACGCTGAAGTCGTATGAATCGCCGTCCCGTGCCAGGGATATCGTGACCGTACCGCTACGGGAGTCGGGGAATGCGTGCTTGAACGAGTTGGACACCAGTTCCGTCGTGATGATCGACAGCGGCATGGCAGTGTCGAGGGGCAGTACCAGGTCGTCCGCCCGCACGTCTATAGTGATGCGGCGGCTGCCTGAATCGTGTACGCCTCCCAGGTATTCGGCGAGCCTCTCGAAGTAGGCGCCCGCTTCGACGCCCTCGAGCGATGATCCGCGATATATCTGCTCGTGGACCAGGGCCATCGACTGGACCTGGGTCTGGCACTCGATGAAGACGGCCTTGGCCTGCTCGTCGTCGATGCAGTCGCTTTCGAGCGACAAGAGGCTGGATACCACCTGCATGTTGTTCTTGACGCGGTGGTGTATCTCCTTCAGGAGCAGGTTCTTTGCGTCGAGCTCGCGGGCAAGCTTCCGCTCGTCTTCCCGGCGCTTGCTGACGTCGTGTATCAGGCCTACGGTGCCGGTGCCTTGAGCCTGGAATTCGGGCAGGTTGACCCCGAGGCTTGAAACCTCGCCCCAGGCGTCGACGCTTGTTTTGGTCCACTCGCTGCCGTCCCGGTGGCGAAGGCGGACGTCGAGCCCCCTGGTCATCCTGTCCCCGGTGCGGCGTTCGTCGAACAGCTTTGGCGCGGCCTGCGGGCCGGTCGTGACGCCCTCGAACTTGCGCAGTACGATGCTCCTGCCCACCTCGGGGAGGTCGTCGGGGTGCACGAGTTCGGCGAAATGCTTGCCGACGAGTTCGGAGGGCTTCCATCCCAGCTGGGAGACGGCGTCGTTCAGGTAGACGAAGCAGCCGTCGCCGTCGAGGACGTAGACGATGTCAGGTACGACGCGGAGCAGGTTCATGTAGCTGCTTTCGGTCCTGATGATGCTGGAATTCTGCCTGTCCAGGCTTTCCCTGACGGAGGAGGCCTTCCTGACGAGCAGGGGAACGTACTTGATCCAGGCATGGTCTGGATCGCGGATGATGAAAGCGCTCGACTCGTCGACCGTGTTGCCGGCTAGCCTGGCCGGGTCGAAAAGCGGATCGGCCAGGAGCACCGCCGGGACTGGCCACAGCGACAGCCAGTCGGCGAAGGCTCCTGAAGCGAATTCGGTGTCGGTAAGGATGACGTCCGCCTCGGCCATGGCCTGTTCCACCGAACGGAGGTCCGGAACGAAGGTACAGAGGTGCCCGACCGACGAAAGGGTTTCTTCGACGAGCGAGGCATCCTCTTCCTTGGACAGGGCGACCAGTATCCGAAGCCTTCGTTGCATTGTCCTCTGGTTCCTTCCGTTCGCGTCTTTCCACGATGGATTCGAACAATCCATAAAGCTAGTAGCACGGGGGGGCCGAGTCAAGGCCGGTTCCCCCGTCGACCTGTGCCGCTCCTAGAACAGTCCTATCCTCAGCCCGAATCCTATGTTCGGCCGGATGAATTCTTCGAGGCTCGTCGACGCCTCGCTCGGGATGAATACCAGGGCGCCCTCCACGTAGAAGCCGAAGCTCTTGAGCAGCGGCCATCCAAAGTCGAACTTGGCGAACTCCCACTGGCCGACGACTCCCGACAGCACCATGTACTTGCCGTCGGGGGGTGAGAACAGGTCCCCGATTGCATCCATCTGGCTGAAGTAGGTGAAGCTGGCGCCGACCGCGAACGACATCGAGAAGAAGTCCCAGTCGGGCCCGAACCAGTACGAAAACGGCAGGTAGGCAAGATTGGCGAGCAGGCGCGCGCCCAGGACGTAGCCGCCGAACCTGGAGCGCTCATCGGCAGGAGTACTCGAAGTGGCGATGCCAAAGAGGTTGTCCCAGGAGGGCGTGGCGTCGAAACCCTGGCCTAGCTCCACCTGCAGCCTGACATTGTCGTCGAAGAACGAGAGCCCGAGGCCCGCCTCGAAGCGCGTGGCGCCCAGGAGGTGGAAGTCGAGATACGAACCCTGGATGAAACCGGGCACCTCGTAGGAAGCCTTGTCGCCCGAGCGGACGACGACCGCCACCTCCGCCAGGCCATTCTCGTCGGCGGCGGAGCCTTCTATCGATATGACGCCGTTGTAGCGTCCGTTGTCGGACGGTCGCAGGATGGAGACTGTCGGAGCCTTGGTATCAAGTACGACGAGGCGCTTGCGCACCGATGTTTCGCCGTTGGCGAACGTCGCCCTGGCAAGGAGCCTGAGCGCGCCGTTGGGATATTCCTGCGTCTCGAGGCGGAACTTGAACGCCTTGCCGCCCGACGCCGCGGCCCAGGTCTTGCCGTTGTCGCGGCTCAGTTCGACGGCGACGACGCGCCTGGCCGCGACCAGTGCCTTGTACGCGGCTGCCGCCTCCTTGCCCGGCTCCGCCGCCTCGGGCGTGTCCCAGCCGGCCTTGCCCGTCAGGTAGGGCCGGCCGATGACGAAGTCGCCCGAGACGAGCGCGTCGATGTCGACCCACGGACCGTCGCGCGTCCACGATATTGTCCTGCTTTCCGATGCCAGCCTTGCGCCGGATGCCGAGACTGCCTCGACGCCGAAGGTCAGGTCCCCGTCCGAAAGCGAGTCCGTCGGGACCGGAAGGCTGAACCAGCCTCCCGCCCTGGTCTCGACAACGGCGAAGGGCGCGCCGCCGAGCGTGATCTCCGCCCGCTCCACCGGTACCGACGATACCACCCTGCCGTCGATGGTGAAGCGCCCGGACAGCCGTTCGCCATGGGCAGGGAATACCAGCTCGGCGTAGTCGGCCCTGGCGGCCTCGAGGACGACGACGTTCCTCGATTCGTAGGAGTCGTTGCCCGCGCCGTCCAGCGCGACCGCCTTTACGTTGTACCATCCCGGTGCCAGCGAGCGTATGTCGACGGCGCTGCTGAAGACGCCGTTGGTCGGCAGTTCCACCATCATGACTGTGCCTGCCGATCCAAGCCTGGATATTTCAAGCGAAAGCTTCCTGAGCGCCAGGCCGTCGGATGCGCGGCCGCCGACAGTCATGGAGCCTATGCATTCCTCGCCGTCGGCAGGCGTATCCAGCCGGATGGCTGGCGCGGTATTGTCGACCGAGACCAGCCCGGCCGCGAAGCCAGGAGTACCGTAGCCGTCGGCAAGCTTGATGTAGACGCTGTGAACGCCGTCCGGCAGGGTCCTCGAGTCGACGCGGTAGCTCCATTGGGTCGTACCGACAGCGCTGTTGTAGGTCGCGCCGTTGTCGAAAGATATGGCGACTTCGGCCACGCCGTTGGCGTCAGAGGCGACGCCGCGCAGCTCGACGATGCCCTTGTTCGTGAACTCGACGTCGGGCGATTCGAGCCTGCCCACCGGTTCCTCGCGGCTGACCTTGAAGGTCCTGGTCGCCACATCGCCCCGGACGCCGTTCAGGTCGACCGCGTAGGCTTCGAAGACGTGTTCGTTGTCCGCGAGGTCCTGCAGCCTGAACGGTACCGAGAAGCCATTGGATCCGGCAAGTCGCGTCCAGTCGGAACTGTCGAGGCGCCAGAACAGCTCGGCCACGCCGTCATCGTCGAAAGACATGCCGGAGACGACGAAATCGGCCCTGGCTACTTCGCCGTCGACAGGAATCTGGATCTGGAGGCTGGGTTTGTCCGCCACGATGTCTACCGTAAAGGCGGGAGCCGCGGGGTCGAGCGGGCGCACGACGGTCTGGTTTCCCGAGAGGTCGGTCGCACGGAACGCCATGGCCGCACCGCCTTCCGGCAGTGCGCCCAGGTCGACGATGCGCGAGAAGGCCACGAACCGGGCAGGCGCGGGCTGCGCGGCAGGAGCCGAGCCGCGGGGGGTGGATTCGAGTGTCTCCCAGGCGATGCCGTCCGGGCTGAATGCGACCGCCGCCACCGAGCCGCCGTCTGCGACGTATCCGGAGACGAGTATCGTCCCGTTGACCGTGTCGGACTGGCGCGGGGACTCGAAGACAAGGAGGGGAGGGCTTGTGTCTTTCGTGACCGACGACTGCGCCATGCGCGAGATGCCGGCCCGGTCGGTGGCGCGTATCAGGATGCCCGTGGGGCCGTCGTCCGCCGCCGGCGTCACGGTTCCCGAGAATCCAGTCGCGGGCGAGGAGCTTTTTGTCGCCGCGGCTGGCTCGAAGGGCGTCCACGAGGCGCCGCCGTCAGTAGACCACTCCACGGCCGCGATTCCGTTGGGGTCGGTGGCGGTCCCGACGAGCGGGAAGGACGCGCGTACCGGCGCCCCGGGGGCCGGTTCCAGGATGACCAGCTCGGGCGGGGATGAATCCACCACAAGCGCGATAGCCGGCGAGCGGAAGACGTCGCCGTCGACCGTCTCGACCGCCAGCCTGACCGCGGGAGCGCCTGGTTTTGAGCCGCCGTCGGATAGGGCGGTGATGGTGACGGCCTCGCCCT
>PGXR01000083.1:0-11762 GCA_002839245.1 Spirochaetae bacterium HGW-Spirochaetae-7
CCGGCCAGTACCTGGTCGCGGCATCGGCCTCGGGCTCGTTCCCGAGCGCCTTCGCGGCAGGCGATCCGCCGGCGCGCGACGGTGCCGCGCCGGCGCCTCTTCCCCCGGCGTCATCGTCGCCACCGACCCGTCTCGTCGTCGTTACTTCTGCGGACGCCATGACCGACCTGATGAGGATGAGCGACTCGATGTTCAATGCTTCGTTCGCGCTTTCCGCGGCCGACTGGCTGAGTTCAAGCGACGACCTGATAGCGATACGGACGAGGGCGGTCGCCGATACGCGCCTCAACAGGGTAAAGGACGAGGGACTGAAATCCTTCCTCATTGGCCTGACCTACGCCATGACGCTCGGCTTCGTTCCGCTCTGCGTGATAGCCTTCGCCTGGGTGCGCCAGACGCGACGGAACCGGGCCGAGCGTGCTTCTCGAGCCGCGCAGGGAGGCGAGGCATGAACGGCTACAAGCGCAAATTGAGGATTCTCGTCATGCTCGACGCGGCCTTGGCCGTGGCGATAGTGTTTGGCATGCTGTTATCGCCGCGTGTCGCCAACAGCCGCTTCGCCCGCCACGACCTGCTCGCGGACGCCGCCACGGTGCAGTCGATACGAATAGGCGGCGCTGAATCCGTCGGGTTGGACAAGGCGGGCGCGGCATGGACCGTGATAGGAGATGACGGACCGCTTCCGGCCGACGAGGCGAGGATTGCCTCGTTCATCAAGGCTGTTGATGCTGTCGAACGGCTGGAAACGGTCGCCAAGGATGCGTCGTCCCGGAAGAACCTCGGGCTCGACGGGGATACCGCTCGTTCCGTTACCTTCCTGGACGCCAAGGGAAAGACGCTGTGCAGCTTCGTGTTGGGGAACTATGCCCAGGCACCCGGTTCGGTCTACCTGGCGCTCGCCGGAAACCCCGACTCGTATTCGGCAGATTCTGGAATGGCTTCGTACATACTCGGCAAGCGTACATCGTGGCTCGACCTCAGGGCGTGGGTGAGCCCGCCCGCGGCGGAATCGGTGCAGGGACTGTCCCTGCACGGATCATACGAACGGCAGGACGGGTCGAAGGTCGATGTCGACTATGATGCCGTCCGGTCGGGTTCCGGCTGGCAAGCCGTGGGCATCGCCCTCGATGCCTCAAGGGTCGACGCCATGATAAGGAGCCTGGCCGCGCTGCGCGGGGAGGATTACGCCCCGCTTGCAGGACCCGCTGCCTCGGCTGCCCTGACCGTCGAACTCAGGCTCGGGAACGGTGCGTCGCTCAGCCTGTCGGTCGAGCCAAGGCGAGCCGATGGCCGGTACGTTGCCAGTTCTTCCCAGAGGGACAGGCGGCTGTACCTGCCGGCATGGGCCCTGACCGAGGCGGTCAAGACCTTGGCTGATGTCTCCGTCACTGCCCAGCCAGGTAGGCCCTGAATTTTTCAGGGTCCGGCCTGAAAGCCATGATGCGTGCTCCGCCATCTTTCCTGGCCTTGTCTGCCGCTGCCATCGCCTCGCCGATAAGCCTGTCGCCGTCGACGAGGCGGCCAGCGCGGGAAGTCAGTCCCATGTGGATACCGGCACCGTTGGCGGTCATTTTTTTCTGGAACGTGAACATGAGTTTCTTTAGGAGTTCTTCGCTCATCCTGAGCGCGTGGTCGACATCGATGTTGGGCAGGATCAGCGCGGCGCCGCCGTCCCCGAAAAGGAAAGCCATGTCCTTGAAGCTGAAATAGTCCCTGACCTGGGTCGCGAACAGGTTGAACTCCTCGTCGCCACGGTGTGCCCCGTCGAGGGTGGTGATGAGGAGCGACAGATCCTGCTCGAAAGATGCGGAGCGGCGCAACTCGGCGCTTAGCCGTTCACGGAGGTATGCCTCCCATCCAAGCCCCGAATCGGGGTCGAAAAGTCCCCTCGGGCCATCCAGTGCGCCATCAGGCAGATCGGCGGGAGTGACGTTGCCGACGGTCGGTTCAGCGGGATCCTCGCGGTACAGGGAGGATTCCTCGGGTGCGAGCTCCGGGATGGACGGCGCCCATTCAGCAAGCCCGTCTACGGTCGCCGGAGGGCTTGCGTCAGCTTCCCGGGCGTTCGTCGTCCGTGAGTTGGAAGCGACCAGCAGAGCGGCCATGATGGCCGCGAGCAAGCCCAGGAATGCGATAGTCGCGTCACGCACGGGCTTGAAAACCGCCTCCTGGCTCAACGTGACATACAGCGCCTCGATGACGAGCCCGGAGGACAGGGCTCCGGAGAAGCTGCTCGTAGACCCCTGCGGCCTTTCGAAAGCCAGCCCGTCCGGCGTGCGCCGGTAGTAGGGTGACGAGCCGGGCTTCGCGTAGAGCACTTCGCCGGTCGTATCCTTGACGATGACGGCGAGCAGCCTGTCCTGCCGCTTCCAGGTGTCTTGCGTGGCCGAGCGCCATGCATCGCCTGAAATGCCTGCCGGACCGGTGACGACGTTGAGCGCCGACCTCCGGAGCTCGGCGAACGAAGCCCTAGCTTCGGTCTGGCCGGCATCGAGGGACCGGACGATGCGGAGGACGGGCCACGCCGCCATGGTCGCGACGATGATCGATGAGCACAACGCCATGAGAATTGGTCCACGTTTCATGGTGTTGGAGTATAATCCCATTATCGTGGTTTTGGAACCACAAGGAGGTCGTATGTCCGTAAGACCGCGAAGTCTGCCGTCGGGCTGGTATCCAACCGAGCGGGGAGAGGTCGAGGCCAAGCTCGGCGCGTGGGGAAGGGTCGACGAAGCGGCCAGATCCGAGGATTTGATGGCAGCCATCGCTCCGCATGCCGGGTGGTACTACTCCGGCAGGATCGCATGGGCAGCCTGGCGGTCGGCCGCCGAATCCGACGCCGTCGTCGTCGTAGGAGGCCACCTGCCTGCCGGAGCGGAATTCCGCTATTGGGATGAGGACGGCTTCGAGACGCCTCTCGGCCTGGTCAAGGCCGAACCTTCTCTGACTGCCGCCGTCGCAGGCGTAGTAGCCGCGGTACCGGATCGCCACGCGGACAATACGGTCGAGATACACCTGCCGATGGCGGCCATGCGCTTTCCCGGCATTCCCGTCGCCTGTTTCAGGGCGCCCAACGACGGCCGGGCTTCGAAGCTGGGCAAAGCCGTCGCCGACTGGGCGATGAAGTCGGGAAAGAAGGTTTTCGTACTCGGATCCACCGATCTGACTCATTATGGGCAGGCATACGGTTTCGAGCCCGGTGGTCCTGGTCCCGACGGCTTTTCATGGGCGCGGCGCGCCGACAAGGCCATCACCGACGCCTTCGTGGGCATGGACGAGGCAGAAGCCCTTAGACGAGCTGAATCCGACTGTTCCGCCTGTTCGGTCGGCGCTGCCATAGCCGCTATTTCGTACGCGCGCCGGATAGGGGCGCTGAGGTCGCGCCTCCTGATGCGGGGCTCGAGCGACGAGGGGGCTCCATCGAGCGAAGCCTCGGTCGGCTACTGCGCCGTCGCGTACCGGGTCTAGAGCAGCGCGGCTACGGCGGCCTTGTAGCACCTGCCGCGGTCGAATTCGTTCTTGAACATGCCGAACGACGTGCAGCCCGGGGACAGTACCACCACCGACCCGGGGTGCGCGAGCCTGTCGGCCTCGGCGACGGCCGCGACGATATCGCCATACGGCCCGCTGTACCGTATCGTATCGGCATCCAGGATGCGGCGGATCTTGTCGGTGCCCGTGCCCGACAGCAGGATGACGGAGGCGGCCTTCCGGTACGCGGAGCGGGCGGCCTCGAAATCGAGCTTCTTGTCGGTACCGCCGGTGATGAGAACTACCGCCGACTCGAAGGAGCCGACTGCCGCGCTCACCGCCTCGGGCACAGTAGCGGCCGAGTCGTTGAACCAGCGTACGCCGTTGCGTTCCTTGACAGGCTCGAGGCGGTGTTCCAAGCCGGCGAAGGTTCCGGCGGCGCGCGGTATCGACGAAGCGTCAGCGCCGAGAGCCCAGGCGGCGATAGCGGCGGCGGCGAGGTTTCGCCTGTTGTGCTCACCCGGCACGCGGAGGCTTCCGGGCACCAGCTCGAGCAGGCAGCCGCCGGGCAACCGGGCCATGCACGGAGATCCGTCGGCCGGTACTTCTATGCCGTATCCGCGAGGCGGCAGCGCCAGTCCATAGCCGAGTCCCTGCCCCCTTGATTCCTTGGCGAAAGAGAGGCCGTACTCGTCGTCCCTGTCGTAGACCGTCCAGTCGGACCTGTCCTGGTCCGCGTAGATCAGCCGCTTGTCGGCGACGTATGCATCCATCGTGCCGTATCTGTCGAGGTGGTCCGGTACTATCCTCGTGAGAACGGCAACCTTGGGCTTCAGCAAT
This sequence comes from Spirochaetae bacterium HGW-Spirochaetae-7, assembly GCA_002839245.1. GTDB lineage: Bacteria > Spirochaetota > Spirochaetia > Treponematales > UBA12059 > SZUA-370. The sequence goes on from PGXR01000083.1 coordinate 4,312, forward strand.
TTCCTGCCATAGAGGTCTCCGAGTTGCCAGCTCGACAGTTCCAGGACGATGACGTCGTCCGGACCGGCGGAATCGAGGAACCCAAGCGGCGAGACGGTGATGTTGCCTCCCAGGAAAGCCTTGATGCCGCTTGAATTGAGTATCCAGGCCAGAGCCGTCGAAACGGTGGATTTGCCCTTGGATCCGGTGACGGCGGCTATCCGCGACGGGCACAGCCGAAGGAAGATCGAAAGGTCGGTTTCGACTGCCCTGGCGGCTGCCAGGTACTGGTTGTCCGGGCGAACGGCGGGATTCTTGATCACGAGGTCGGCATCGCTGAAATCGGCCATTTCGTGCCGGCCCAGGACGTAGCGGATGTCGAAGTCGCCGAGCGCCGCTATGGAATCGGCCAGGCTCGCTTCGTCCTTGGTGTCGGTTACGGTGACCCGGGCGCCCTGCTGCGCCATGAACCGCGCAGAGGCGACCCCGCCTCCGTTGAGTCCGAGTCCCATGATGGTGACGCGTTTGCCGCGCAAGTCCTCAAGGCGTATCGTTTCCATAATCGAGTGCATACTCCTTCTGTTCGCGTTCGTTCAGGTACGACTCGATGCTGAAAGGTACGAGCGGGACTTTCCACGATTCCGGAACCCTGTTCCTGAGCGCTATGAAATCGGGAAGGGCCTCCGAAAATTTCGCGTCCCTGAGGATTTCCTGTATTTTTGCGATTTCAGGCTGTAGGAATTTGACCGCCCTGTGCAGCAGTGGTATGAGCGCCCTGCGCCCGGCGCTGGTCAGGATCGGAGCAGTGGCGCAGATGGTCTTGTACTTGCAGTAAAGCGGAAAGAACGGGTAGATGCGCTTCCCGGTAGGCAGGAACAGTTTCGTGAAGTATTTGGAAAGGTCCGTGTCCATCCAGATGCCCCGGACGAGGTAGCCCTTGCCCGTTTCGCCTATCCACGTCTGCGAAATCATCTGCCTGATTCTGAACGCCTTGACCCTGCCGGATTCCCACATGACCGCCTCAAGCGGAATGAGCTCGGTTTCAAGGTACAGGCGCTTGGTCGAGTATGACTGCGTGACGTCGTTTGTGCCGGTTTCCATGATTTCGGCATCGAACGGGCGTGGGAGCAGGTCGACGCGGAGCAGGTACAGGTACACTTCGTTTTCAGCCTTGTACAGCCGGTAGAAGCAAGGCTTGAGGATCTCGGCGGGGTCGAAGAAGTAGGTGAGGCCCGAGAAACACTCGGAGAGCAACGTGGCAAGCTGGCTGACGACCCCGTTGATGGCCGTGGCGTAATCGGCATCGGGTACCGGCCGCCGGATGTCGTGGTGGATGGGAAGTTTCGGGACGAAGAGGGGCGAGCCCAGCTCTATGAAGTATTCCTCGCCCTGGTTGAAACGCATCCCGTAGGGAACATTTCGGGCATCGTCGGTAATGCCGAGAAGCGTCTGATTAATCGCGGAATCTATGTACGCGATCCTGATTTCGTTGAGCAGTTGCTCCATATTTTTTACTAGTATACCGGCAGCTATGCAATAAATCAACGACGCGATACGTTGTGACCCCGTGGGTCGCATGGTATAGTTTGACTTGTCCGCCGGACGGACGCTGGAGGTGTATCGATGAAGGCATTCCTGGTTCGCAGCGCCTTCCTTTGCGCGATGGCTTTCTCCTGTGTCGGTGCCTGGGCTCAGGGTGCGGTAGCCGCCACCATCGAGTTCTCCAGCGGGGACGATATCGTCGTCATACGGAGCGGCAAACGCCTGCCTTTCAAGGATTCCATCGGCCTCGAACTTCTGCAGGGCGACCAGGTCCAGACAGGCAAGGGTGTTTTCGTTGAAATTCGGCTGGGCACGGGTAGCACGATCCTGAAGCTCGCCGAGAACACCACGTTCCTGCTCGAGCGTCTTGAAAGCGGCCAGACCTCGCTGCAGCTCGTCTATGGCAGGATGCGGGCCAAAGTAGAGAAGCTGGCCGGCACCGATTCGTTCTCGGTACGCAGCCCGCAGGCGGTAGCGGGTGTCAGGGGGACGGATTTTGGCCTCGACGTCATCGCCTCGCGGTCGGTAGTCGCCGCAGCCACCATGACGAGGGCGTACTGTTTCGAGGGTTCCGTCGAGATAGTCGTTTACGTCCGGTCTACCGCACAGGCGGCGGAGTCCCTGGAGGCTATTCCCAGATCCTACATCATCGGCGCCGGGGAAATGGTGAAGATAGAAGGCGATCCGGGCAAGTCGGACGCCGTCAAGCAACCGTTGGAAGAATCGATCCGCTCCTTCTGGAAAGCCAACGACTATAAGTCTGAAGAGGACGAGGCGCTACCTGACGCCGCGGCATCAACTTCCGGCGCCGCTGTCGACTCAGGAAAGGCCGCGTTGGACGCAGGGGCGTCATTCGAACAGGGCTTCGCGCGGGGTTACGATGCCGCGCGCCTTGAATTCGGCCGGGATCCGGGAATTGCGCAGGATGGCTTCCTGAGCCGGTCAGAAGCCGACGCCATACGAGCGGCCGCCCGATTGCAGGCTGGCGGCATAGTCGCGGGAAGCTTGATAAGCACGATAGCCGCAGGCTCGGCTGTCTACGGATTCTTCCTCCTTGACGCGGGCGACACCGACGGGGGTGTCCTGGCGCTTCGGGCGAGCGCCATCATGAGCGCCACCGCCATACCCTTCCTGGTGATGTCGCTGTTCGCCAAGCCCTGAGCTAGTTGGTGGCGGGGGCATCGCTGCGCCTGCCCATGTGTTCCTCTATGAATGTCCGGTACCAGGGCAACTCGAGCAGTTCCTCGTGTGTTCCGAAGCCTCGCGCCTTTCCATCCTCGAGGTACAAGACCTTGTCGACATACTGCAATGTAGAGAGGCGGTGCGAGACTATGACGAAGGTGAGCTCCTCGTTCATTTCGTCGAGCCGCCGCATCAGCCGTTCCTCGTTCGAGGCGTCGAGGCTTGCCGTGATGTCGTCGAACAGCAGGAGCTGAGGCTGTCTCGCCACGGCCCTGGCGATCGCCATCCGCTGCTTCTGCCCGCCCGAGAGGCTGACCCCCCGCTGGCCGACTACGGTCTTCTCGCCGTCAGAAAACGAAGCCAGTTCATCGTGCAGCTGCGCCGTCTCGACGGCCGACGAGAACAGGGCGTCGCCTGGAGCGTCGGAACCGAAATCCACGTTCTCCCTCAGCGTCCCGGAGAAAAGCAGCGCCTCCTGCGGTACGTAGCCAAGCCTCGCCCGGTATGACTGAAGGTCCGCCTCGCGCAGGTCGATGCCGTTGACGCGCACCGTTCCTTCGCGGGGAGGCAGCACTCCGAGCAGTATCTTCACGAGCGTCGACTTGCCAGCGCCTACGGGGCCGATGACGCCGATGCGCTCGCCCCGGCGGATCTTCATGGAAATGCCCGACAAGGCGTCACCCGGCCGGTCGCCGTAACCGAATGAGACCCCGTCAAGGTCCACAGCCTCGATCGCGGCAACGGAGACGGGCCGGGACGGTATTGCCGGTTCGGGGAAAGCGGCCAGTTCCTCGAGCCGGTCAATATTGACGAAGGCCCTTTTGCCCGACACGAAGAGCTGGGGAATGTCGAGGATGGGATAGATGAGCATGGACAGATAGGTGTAGAAGGCATAGAAAGTGCCTATCGAAATGCTTCCCTTGACCGCCATGATGCCGCCCGCGAACACGATGCCTACCTGTGCCACATAGTCGATGTACTGATATATCAGGTGCAGTACTATCTCGAGCCTGGCGACGGCCATTTCGGTGGTCCAGCGAGTCGAGAGCACCTCCGAAAAGAAGCGTTCGTACTTGTCCTCGCAGGCGTACGCCTTGATGATGCGCACGCCGGAGAAGCTCATCTCGAGCCGCGTGTTGATGGCGCTTATGGCCTGCTGGTTCTTCTCGAAGGTATCGTAGATCCTGTCCTGGGTTATGTAGAACAGCGCTATCATCAGGGGCAGGGGTACGAGCGAGAACAGCGTCAGGCGCCAGTCGAGGAGGAACATCGCGCCCAGGCAGAACGCCACCTTGCTGATCGACTCTATCGCGCGGAAAATGCCCGAGCACAGGAACCACGACAGCTTTGGAAAATCATACAGATCGTCTGTCAACCTGGTCACGATGTCGCCCGAGGAGAATTCAGCGAAGAACGCGTGATCCTTGCCGAGCACCTTCCTGAAGTATTTATCCCTGATGTCGTGCTCGAATATAGAGTTGGTCACGCCCCTGATCCCGGGGAACAGCGACGCGACGAGCCCGCCGAGTCCAACGGCGACGAAGACCATGAGCAACCGGTCGACCTGGCGCATCGGGTCGGTGTCGCCGGGTTTCTCCACCAGAGCCTGTATCATGTCCAGCAGACGCTTCGACAGGTACGGATACGTGACCGCAACGGCGCTCGACAGGAGCGTGAGGAGGAAAAGTCCTACGATAAGAGCGCGCTTCTCGTTCCACAGGCGCCCGACCCATCTGATGTGGTCGACGCGGGGAGCGCCGGTGTTTTCTGCAATGCCGTTCATCGTACAATCTCCGTATCCGCTTCTAGGTCGGGGAACTGAAGCCGCACCAGCTCGCGGTATTCTGGAAGCGCCTCGACGAGCTCCTCGTGCCTGCCTTGCGCGATGATTCGCCCGTCCTTGAAGAACAGTATCCTGTCCGCTTTCAGTATGGACGAGAGCCGGTGCGCAACGATGACGGCGGTACGGCCGGCGAGCAGGACCTCGAGGCTTTCCTGGATGCGGCGTTCGGTCGCTACGTCGACGCTCGCCGTCGCCTCGTCCATGATCACGAGCTCGGCTCCGAAGGCGACCGCCCTGGCGAAGGACAGGAGCTGCTTCTCGCCCGTCGACAGGTTGGAGCCTCGCTCGTGAAGCTCGGTCCCTATGCCGTCGGGCAGCCTGGCGACGAAATCGTCGGCGTGCACCGTCGCCAATGCCGAGGCCACCGCGTCGCTGTCGATTTCCTCGTCGTATACCCTGACGTTCTCGAGTATGGTGCCGGGGAACAGGAATATGTCCTGCAGCACCAGCCCCACCTTCCGCCGCCACTCGTGCAGCGCCAGAGACGAAAGGGGGACTCCGTCTACCAGGATCGAGCCCCCGGTCGCCTCGTAGAAGCGGCAGAGGAGGCTGACAGTCGTCGTCTTGCCCGACCCCGAAGCGCCAACCAGGGCGATGGTCTGGCCCTTGCTTATCGTGAAGGAGATATGGTCGAGCACCTTCTCGCCGGCCTTGTATTCGAAGGAGACGTCCCTGAATTCAATTTCGCGTTCGAAAGACGGCGCCACGCCGGAGCCCGACGGCTCGGGTGGAATGTCCATGATCCCGAAGATCCGTCCCAGGGCTACCCGCGCCTGCTGGATGCCGCGGATGTTCTCCCCGATGTTGTACAGCGGTTCGAAGAGGCGCATCCCGTATTCGATGAACACCAGCAGCGTCCCGACGGTCAGGGCCCCGGCGATGACGCCGGGCGCGACAAGCCTTATGATGAGCACGATGAACATGGGGCCGCCGAGGAAGCTCATGGCTCCCATCGCCGAGTACTCGACCAGGCCCGCCTTCATTTCTGCGTCGCGTTTTTCCCTGCTCGCGGCTTCAAGCCTGCCGGCCGCGTAGGCGGTCCTGTTGAAGGCCTGGACCACTTCGATGCCCTGCACGAATTCGGTCGCGATTGCGGTGATCTCCGCGTACTTCTTCCGGCTCTTCTCGTAAAGCGGCCTGAGCTTGTCAAACACCAAGAAGAACGCCGCGAGGAAGAACGGCGACGGAATGAATATGAGGGCGGCAACCCTCGCGTCCATCGAGAAGAATACAGCGAACATGCCCAGGAAGTAGATTACGTTGCCCACGAGCATGATGCCCGTCTCGCTGAAGAGCAGCTTGACTTTCTCGGTATCGTTCTCGACCCGCGCCATCAGCTCTCCCACCGGGTGCCTGTCGAAATAGGCGACCGGCAGGGTTAGAAGGTGAGCGAAAAGGTCCCGCTTGATGTTGGTTACGACGTTGAGGCCGAGCCTGACGATTATGGTCGTCTGGAAATAGGTCAGCGCACCCATGACGATGATGATGAGCAGGTACAGGAGTGCGTATTTCATCATCTGGCCCAAGTCCTTGGCCGGTATCGCGTCGTCGACCAGTGCCCGCAGGATGAGCGGGCCGGCAAGCCTGGCGACGGTCGCGAGCATCATGGCTCCGAAGCCCGCCAGGAACAGGCCCCACCATGAAGACAGGTACGAGAAGAATCGCCTGAAGCCGTCGATACGGCCGCCTTTTTGTTTTGTACGCATTTCGCGACGACTATATCGCGGCCTATCGAGGACGGTAAAGGGACAGAATCTATATAGTGCTGATACCACAGTCGAGTCTTTTCCCGATCGCTGCCTGGGCAGGTGCGCGCGGGATACCGACATCCATGTCGTGAATTGGCTTGACAGGACGGATAGAGGGATCTATACCGAAATTTACAAGATCAAGTGAACAGCGGCTATTTCTTCAGGCGTTCATTCCTTCGACAGGAGTTTGCCATGAAAATCAGGATGCTGGCATCTTTAGTATCCCTGTTGGCGATTTCCGCGGCCTTCGCGGAACCTTCGCCGGCCCTGCGCACCGGCGTCGTACAATTCGAGATAAAGAACGATATCGGGCTCGAGAATGCGGGCGTGATAATACCGGAAATACTGGCGACGTACCTCAAGGGCTTCAGCAAGTACAACCTTATCGAGAGGGTGCTGCTGAGCAAGGTGTTCGAAGAGCACGAACTTCAGTTGAGCGGTGCCATAGATGAAAAAATGGCAGTACAGGTCGGCCGGATTTTCGGCGTAGAGGCATTGGTCACCGGTTCCGCGATGAAGATAGGGAAGACGATATCCATCGCCGGAAGGACGATAGATACTCAGACCGGCGAGATACTGGCTTCCGGGACGGTGACGTTCACCGATATCAATACCATAGAGCTTTATCTGGAAGAGTTGGCGAACCTCCTTGCAGGGGTCTCGAAGGATGAGCTCAACAAGAGACGGGTAGCGCATGAACTGTCAAAGAGCAAGTACGGCGCCAGGCTGGGAGCGGGCTTTGCGCAGACCCAGGGTGGATCCAGCGGAATGGCGGGCATGCTCATCAGCCTTTTTGGGCAGACAAAATACTTTGACGCAGAATTTACCGGCATCGCTCCGGTTCTTGGAAACGCCCCCATGATCATGACGATTATGAATTTCAATCCGTTTACCCATTTCGGTTTCGGAGCCGGATATCTTTTCAACAGCGACGAACTCGATAGATCCGAGTTGGAACGAAAGAGCGGACAGTATCACTCGCTCCTGTTTGGCATCAACATAAGGGCTACGGCTTCCCTGAGGGGAGGTATTTATATGGGACCTACCATCGCCTCGAACATAGGATATGCGAACTGGCCCGGCGGCGTAAAAGAATTTATCGGAAGCTATTGGGGCGGGTTTGCCATTGCGGGGCTTATTCCACCGGCCATCAT
>PGXR01000083.1:11852-18188 GCA_002839245.1 Spirochaetae bacterium HGW-Spirochaetae-7
TTATTCCACCGGCCATCATGATGGACATCGAGTACAGCTTTACCAAAAACCTTTCGGGACGGTTCATGTTCGTGATAAACGGCACCGGAGACGATATTGACCTGAAGGATGGCGACGCATTTGTACTCTCGCCTATAAGTTCCATGTCGACCAGCTATTTCATACTGTCGCTTGGGTACAGTTTCTCGCTGTAATGCCGCCTGAAAGGCATCGTCTCCGTTCAGTGGAACAGCAGCGCTACCACCGGTATCGTGGCAAGCGACAGCGTCGTCGAGACGAAGACGAGGCCGGATGCGGTGACCTGGTCGCCGCCGTAGACGCCGGCGAGGATGGTGCTGTTCGCCGCGACCGGCATCGCCGACACGAGTATCGGCACGGCAAGCTCCATGCCCGAAAGACCCAGCGCTTTGGCGAGAGCGAGCACCAGCAGGGGGTGGATCGCCAGGCGGTAAGCCGTCGTCAGCCATATGCGGGGGTTGGCCAGGACCCTGCCTATGCTGGTCTGTGCAAGCACGGCACCGATGACGGCCATGGCAAGCGGCGTCGTCATGCCGCCGAACAGGTCGAGCGCCGTGTACAGCGGGTCGGGGATGCGAGCTGAACAGAGGAACAGCGCGAAGCCGATGAAAGCCGAAAAGATGGACGGATTGAGGAGGAGCTTCAGCGAAGCAAGCTGTTTGCCTGGTCCCTCGCTTCTTGCCCTGCCGGCTATCATTACGATGCCGACGGAAAAGACCAGCAGCTGGAACGGTATGTTGTATATTGAAACCATGAAGAGGCTGTCATGGCCGAGCAGCGACGCGGCGACCGGGAATCCCATGAATCCGACGTTTGAAAAGCACATGGCGAAACGGTGGACGCCTTTTTCCGGGACATCCGCCTTTTTGTACATCGCCACTGCCGCGTACGCCAGCGGAAAGGAAGCCGCATATACCACCGAGGAGATTCCGAGAATGCGGAATGCCTGGTTGCGCAGTTCCGGGCTGAAAGGCCGCTGCATCGAAATGATGATTATCGCCGGCAGGGTAAAGTCGACGATGAAACGCGAAAGCGAACGAAGGGTCCCTCCCTTGAGTATCCCCGCCTTGCTGGCCCCGAAGCCACCGGCCATGAGGAGGAAAAGGACCATGCTTTGCATCACCGAAGGAGGAAGGTTCGCCATCATTTTCCTAACTGCCGGCGGAGGGCTGTTCCACCAGGCTGGCGGCTGCGGAAAGCGCGGCTTTCCACGCGCTGAAGCGCTCGTCGTAGAAGCGGCTTGACCTGGTATCCGGCTCGAAACGGGAAGCTACCCTCACCATTGAGGACGAAGCTTCGGCCAGGTCGCCGTAGTCGCCGAGCGCGACGGCGCAGGCGCAGGCGTCGCCCATCGCCTCGCATTCGGGGTTCTGCGGCACCTCCATCGAAACGCCGATGACGTCGGCCTTGATGGCGCACAGCGCGTCATCGCGAGCGGCTCCCCCCGAGCACCTGACCAGGTCGATGCTGAAGCCGCCATCACGGATGCGTTCCGCGGCGAGCCGCAGCCCGTAGGCTATCGATTCGACGACCGCCCTGGCCATTTCCTTCCTGCCGTGAGACAGCGACAGCCCGACGAAGGCTGCGCGCAGGCGGGGATTCCACAACGACGCTCGCTCACCGGCCAGGTACGGGAGGAAGATGAGCCCGTCTGCTCCCGCGGCGGCGCTCTCGGCGTCCTGGTAGACGCTGTCAGTCCCCAGCCCCGAATAACCGGCGATGCCGGAAAACCATTCGAGCGCCTTGCCGCTCGTCGACAGTCCGCCCGAGAGGTTCCACAGGCCCTTGACGGCGTGCGGCAGGCTGAAGATGCTTTCGTCGGGGAAAGGACTGCGGGCGCATAGGTTGAGCGCCTCGCTGGAGCCGGAGCGGTCGCAGGCGACTCCTGGCATCACGGCGCCCGAGCCCACGAGGGCCGCCAGGAAGTCAGGGAAGCCGGAGACTATGGGCAGCCCGGCCGGCAGGCCTATCGCTTCGGACGCGTTGACGCTGACCGATCCTATCTTGAGCGCCGGCTCGACATAGGGAGGCAGCATTTCACCGCCGAGTCCAAGCCTTGCGGCGATTTCGCGGTTCCAGATGAAGCTGTCATAGTAGGGGTCCGGAAGGTACGTAACCGGCCGGGCGCCGAGCGTAAAGGCGAGGTACTCGGGGCCTGAGAAGAAACGCGCTACGGCAGGACCTTCGGCTGATTCGATGACGCGCATTGCCTTGGGCAGGTAGAAGGACGGATCGATGGTGCGGCCGGCGGCGACGGAAGCGCGCCCTGCCTCGTCGATCGCGCTCCTGTCCATCCACAGGGAAGCTTGTCCGACCGGCAAGCCGTCCTTGCCGACGGCTACCAGCGTCGGGCCGTTGCCCGAAACCGCCACCGCGCGGAGTCTTGCCCGCACGCCGCCCGAGCCGAGGCCCGTAGCCGCGGATGCTTCCGCATAGGCGCAGGCCGTGGCCTTGAGCCATTCGACGGGATCGGCTTCGTATCCCCGTTCGCCCTGGAGAAGGGCGACCGGCGCCCGTCCGAGACCGAGCCTGACGCCCTGCTCGTCGACAAGGAGACACTTGATGTACGAAGTGCCTATGTCTATGCCGCAGTACACGCTAAGAGCCTGTCGGACTTAGGATTTTGATCGGGCGAAAGTGATCTGCGAGTGAAAAATTGGCGAGGATTGAGGGCCATCCTTCCCGTATGGCCCGATTGACGAGCCGATTTTGCGCCGCAGAGCATCGAGTCCGGTCAAAAAGCGTTGGTTTGATCTGAATTTCTCTCATTGATCCCCCAACAATATATTTTTTGCGTTCCTAAGTCCGACAGGCTCCGAGGCCTCGCCCGAGACGAGGAGCCTGACGTCGCAACGCTCGGACCATCGACAGGCAGTGCAGGAAGCGCCAGGGCACTCGAAGAAATCCTGCACGCGATCGAGCTGTTCCACGTGCCATGAAAGGTCGTCGATGTACGCGTCGATTGCATCGCGCCGCTTGCGCGCCTCGTCGAGCCTGGCACGGTATTTTTCGGCAAGGCTTAGCCTGACCGACTCGCCGGAGCGGTCGCGCCTGGCCAGGTCGAAGAGCTCGCTTATCTCGGCGAGCGTCAGGCCGTAGTCCTTTAGCTGCTGGATGCGTTTGATGCGGATGGCGTTGCGCTCGGAATAGCGCCTGTGCTCGGGGCCGTCGCGGTCTTCCGATTCGAGGAGACCGAGCTCTTCGTAATAGCGTATGGTGCGGGCCGTAAGGCCGAACATGCGGGAGAGCTGCCCTATCTTGTACGATCGTTCCGAAAGCATGCAGATTGACCTTTGACGTAAAGTTCGTTCCGCGACAGCCTGAAGGCGATAATCACGGCACGACTGCCGAGTATACTATCCTCCGGAGAGCATGCATAGCGCAGCCGGGCCATGGCAAGCACAAGCCGGCGCGCAAGGAGTACATCATGAAGCGTTTCTTGACATTCGGTCTTTCCCTTGTCCTCGCGGCATCGTGCGCCAAGGGACAGGCGGGACCGAACCCCCTTTCGGTAGCCGTTTTCGTGCCTGGCGTGACGTCCGGCAGCCCGATATACGAGATGCTCGTGGACGGTGCGACCAAGGCGGTCGCGGAAAAGCCCGGCGCTACGATAAAGGTCATCGAGGCGGGCTACGATCAGTCGACCTGGCTCGACAGCCTCCGCGACACCGTCGCGTCAGGAGAATTCGGCGTCATCGTCAGCTCCAATCCCTCTATCCCGGAGTTGTGCGCAAAACTGTCGACCGACTATCCGTCGGTCAGGTTCATCGTCGTAGACGCGTACATGGCTGGCAATCCTTCCATACACACCGTGCTCTACAACCAGATGGAGCAGGGCTACATCGTCGGTTACCTGGCAGGCCTCGTGACAAAGGAGCGCAAGCCGGATGCCGTTCCCGTTGCGGGCTTGATCGCGGCGCAGCGTTATCCGACCCTCGACAGGCTCATCCGGCCCGGTTTCGAGGCTGGCCTCAAGGCGGTCGACCCGGCCTTTACGCTGGAATTCCGGGAGGTTGGCAACTGGTACGATTCGGCGAAGGCTTCCGAACTGGCGTCGTCGCTCTACGGTTCCGGCGTCGAGGTTATCCTGCCCATAGCGGGTTCGGGAGGGCAGGGCGTCGTAGCCTCGGCCAGGGAGCACGAGGCGTCGGTGGTCTGGTTCGACGGGGCTGGCTATGCGCTGGACCCCGAGGCCGTCATAGGTTGCGCCACGATTGCCCAGGACAGGCTGGTCTACGAAAGGCTCAAGGCTGCGCTCGACGGTGACGCCTCGAAGTACGGCAAGGCGGAAATAGTTTCTGCCCGGGACGGCTACGTAAGCTTTGATCCCGAAGGCACGGGATACCAAGCGCTTTCCGCGACGGTCAAGGCGGGGATGGACGCAGCGCTTTCGTCGCTCCGGGCTGGAACCCCGGACTTTTCGTTCGACACCTTCTGAGTGTATCTTATTTTGCATGGTGCTCGCCTCGCTCGCTTCGGTTCGTAAATATTACTCGTCAACCGCGACCCTCGCCGTCGATGGCGCCGACTTCAGCATCGAAGCGGGCGAGGTGCACGCGTTGGTGGGCGAGAACGGCGCGGGGAAATCGACGCTGGCAAGGATGCTTTGTGGTTTCGAGACGCCCGACTCCGGGACGATAGAGGTGCGGGGAAAGCCCGTACGCTTCTACTCGCACCGTGACGCCGAGCGGGCGGGCATAGGCTTCGTTCCCCAGTATTCAATGCTCGCCGCGGGCCTGAGCGCCGCCGAGAACGTGGCCATGGGGCATGAGCCCGCCAGGCTCGGCATATTTTCCGACAAGCGTCGCGCGGCATACGAGTTCTCGATGCTCGCGGACAGGTACGGCTTCGACGTCGATCCTGACGCGGCGATATCGTCGCTGTCCGCGGCCGCTCGCAGGGAAGTCGAGATTCTGCGGGCGATGGCCCGGGGAGGCGATGTGCTCGTCCTCGACGAACCGACGAGCATTTTGGGCGAACACGAGACCAAGGCGCTGTTTTCGCTCATTGGACGGCTTAAAGCCGCCGGAGCCGGCATCGTCTACATATCTCACCGCGCCAGGGAGTTGCTCGACCTGGCCGACAGGATAAGCGTGATGCGATACGGCAAGGTCGAGAAGACGATACGGGCTGACGAGATAGACGAATGCGGCCTTGCCGACCTCATCGTCACGAGGGGTTCCTGCTCCACCGGTCCGGTCAATGGCGGGACTCCCGGCGCCATCGCCATATCGATCAGGGGCGTATCGCTGGCAGGACGCGGCGAAGACTCGCTCGACGCGGTCGACCTTGCCGTCCGCTCCGGCGAAATAGTCTCCGTCGTCGCCCTCGGCGGCAACGGACTCGATTCGCTCGAGGAAGTTGCCGCCGGCCTCGTCAGGCCTGACGTTGGCGACGTCATGGTACTCGGCAAGGCCATCGGCGACTGGAAACCGCAGGAACTGCGCACGCGGGTCATGGCCTACCTGCCTACCGACCGTGAGGGCAGGGGATTGTGCCCGCGCGCCAGCGTCGGGTCGAACGTCATAGCGCGGAAACTGTTCCGTTACACCTTCGCGGAATTCGCGATCGGCGACGCGCCGCGAACCGACGCCGGCGCGATGCTCGGCAAGTTCGGCGTAGGCAACTGGAGGCGGCGCAGGGTCGACTCCATGTCCGGCGGCAACCGGCAGAGGGTCGTCGCGGCACGCGAGCTTGAAGGTTTTTCGCCGCTGGTCATAGCCGCGAACCCCGCCCAGGGGCTTGATCCGGCGGCCAGGGCGGCCCTCTTCGGTCGCCTTTCGGAGCTGCGCGACCAAGGCGCCGCCATACTCCTCCTCACCTCGGATCCGGAGGATGCGTCCGATCTCGCCGACAAGGTCTTTGCGCTGTACAGGGGAAGGCTCAGGCAGCTCGACTCGAAAAGCGGCGATCCTTCAGGACTGGCGGCCGCCATCACCGGTGCCGCTTCGTGAACAGGAACATCAAGGATTCCGGTGGATCGGGGGCGCTTGGCCGCCTGGCCGTTGCTCTTGGCACGGCTTCTGTGCTCGCGGCTGCCGCCGCGGCCGCGCTTTCCAGCCAACCGTGGCTGGCGCTAAGGGCATTTTTCGTAGCTCCGTTCTCGACGCCCTCGGCCTTCCTGTCTATGCTCGAGTTGTCCGCGCCGTTGGCGCTCTGCGCGCTGGGCGTGGTCGTGACGTTCAGGGCTGGCCATTACAGCCTGGGCGGCGAAGGCCAGGCATACGCGGGAGCCTTGGCGGCTGCCGCCGTGGGGTACGCCGGCTTCCTGGGAGACGGATCTGCGGCCATGGCGGCCTCCTTCGCGGCAGGCGCCGC
>PGXR01000318.1 GCA_002839245.1 Spirochaetae bacterium HGW-Spirochaetae-7
CAGCCGCTCCTGGGCAGCCGCGTCGGCGACCGACGCGTACGATGAACCGACGAGCGAGGCGTCAGGATGCGCCACGAAAGTACCTTCACTGGAAAGAAGGAAGGCATAGCCGATCCCGAGCGGCTTTATCGCCGAAACGAGGTCATTCACGGCAGCCATCGATACGTCGAGGCCGGCTACGCCGACGGCCTTGTCGCCTTCGAATATCGGAGCGCAGTAGGATATGACCATCGTCGGCATTCCGGCGATGGTGTAGGCGGTCGGCTCGGTGATGTAGGGTTTCCCGGTAGCCATCGGTTCTGTATAGAACGCCGAAGACGCTCCGTTTTCATAGCCGACGCATTCTTCCAGTACCAGTTCGCCCGAAAAACGGTTCCAGCGGGGGACGAATCGACCGTCCGAGGCGTTGCCGCGTGCAGAGCCGCGGAGCCGGGACCCCTCGGCGAAGGACGCATCCCTGCCGTCGAAGGCGTCCGGGTCGAAGACGAGCCAGGCCCCGTCAAAAGCGGCATTTGCCCTGGTATACTCCTTGAGGAATTCGACGGTCCCCGAACGGCCTATTCCCATCTTCATGAAGGACGCGGCGACAATGGCCAGTTGCTCCGAAGCCTTCAGTCCGTCGTCCATCTGGCCGGAAATCTCGGCGGCGTAGCCGCTTCCCGCAATCTCCGCGGCGGAGAAGGTGGACGACGACAGCTCCTTGCGCACCAGGAACGACAGGCCGCCGACCATGCCGATGAAACCTATGCCCGTGATCGCGGACACCAGCAGGAGCATCGAACCCCTGTAACCCAATCTCAGTTTTCGAGCCACCCTGCTAGTCCCCATTCTTTTTCTCCTGGTCAAGTTGCACCGGACGTATAATAGCTTTCAAACGCGCCGTGCCGCGTCCATGAATGCCGCGAGCGACGGCTTGTCGGGGAAGGCGGCCTGGAAGAATGTCTTTCCTCCGCCGCCTGAGCCGCCGAAGGTCCTGGCCAGCGGACCGAACACCGAGCCTGCATCCATCGCCGCCATGGCCGTCCCCGTTTCCGCTGCCTTCGGCGACTGCGCGGTAGAGCCTGCCGGCGATGCCGCGGCGACCTTGAAGTCCGCGGGGCTGGAAACGACGGCGACACGACCCAGCGCCGCGAGCGCCCTCGCGAGTCTGGCGGCCGCCGCTATGTTTCTGGCAGAAGCCAGCACCACGGTGTTGCCCGCCACGTCCGACGGGACGGCCGCGAGTGAAGCCGCCTCTAGTCCCGCGCCCCTGTCCTCCGCCGCTTCGAGCGCCTTCTCGAGAGCCCTGATCCGATCGCGCGATACCGCCATGGCGGTGGCCAGGTCGTCCTCGGCCACGCCCGCGACCG
>PGXR01000084.1 GCA_002839245.1 Spirochaetae bacterium HGW-Spirochaetae-7
GCTTCCTCCGGGACGCTGGTCATGCCGCGCGTCGCGTACATCATCGCCCTCAACATGGCGATAGGACTCAAGGTAGGTTCCGGAGTGGCGTTGATGTGCGTGC
This sequence comes from Spirochaetae bacterium HGW-Spirochaetae-7, assembly GCA_002839245.1. Classification (GTDB taxonomy): domain Bacteria; phylum Spirochaetota; class Spirochaetia; order Treponematales; family UBA12059; genus SZUA-370. Next base: position 104 of record PGXR01000084.1, read on the forward strand.
TGATGTTGGGGAGGAAGGGCGAATGATTGCCCGGTCGCTGATTCTGGCGATTTTCATGACAGGCCTCGCGGGGCTCGTGGCGAGCCGCAACCTCGTCAAGAAGACGTATGCGCTCGCCATCATGAACTCCGCTGTCGTGCTGCTGTTCGTACTCGAGGGAGCCACCATCGGCACGCGGGCACCGTTGCTCGGAGGGTCGCCCGGGGACGCGGCGGCCTTCGTCGACCCCGTACCGCAAGCGCTCATGCTGACGGCGATAGTCGTCGGCGTTTGCGTCTCGGCGCTCGCCCTGGCCCTGGCCTTCCGTCTCTATCGGGCCTACGGCACGCTCGACATCGACGAGCTACGGAAGCATGTCGACCATGAATGACGCCGCTCTCGCGATGCTCCCCGTGTTCCTGCCGCTCGGCGGGGCAGCCATGGCGCTCTTCGCAAAGACGCTTCGAGGAAGCCGGGCGGCAAGGACGCTCGAGGCGACGGCGGCCTTTGCAGGGCTCGCGCTGCCATGGATCGCGCTCGCAGCGCTCCTGCCCTCGGCGATGGCGGGCGGCTTCCGCTTCAGCGTGTCCGGCTGGAACGACGCCATAGGCATCACCCAGCGCTTCGACGGGCTCTCGTGGCTTGTCGACGTACTGGGTTTCACCGGCGCCGGCGCGGCGTACGTGTATTCCAGGGGCGCCGGACCAAAAGGGCCGCACTTCACGGCCATCTTCCTCGTCCAGACTTCGGCCCTGGCGGCCACCGCCTCCACGACCGACCTCTTCAACCTGTTCGTCTGCCTCGAGGTACTCGGCCTCGCCTCGTACGTGCTCGTCGCCTCGTCGGGGAAGGGAGGCGCCCTGCTCGCCGCCTTCAGCTACCTGGCCGTCAGCTCGGCGGCGATGGTTTTCTTCCTCGTCGGCCTGTTCGGGTTCTACCGGCTGACGGGCAGCCTGTCGTACGAAGGCATAGCGGCTGGCCTGGCGGCCATTCCCGGAGGCGGAGGCAAGTCGGCGGCGCTGTCGACGGCCTGCGTCGTCGCCGCGATCGCCATCAGGGTGGCCGTGATGCCGGTCTACGGCTGGCTTCCCGACGCCCACGCCCTGGCGCCCCACGCCATATCCGCGGTGCTATCGGGAGTCCTCATAAAGACGCCGCTGTTCGCGCTGGGGCGGCTGCTGGGCTTCCTGCCGCTCGGCTCCGCGGCACAGGCGCTTGTCGGCGCGGCCGGCGCGGTGACGGCGCTCGTGGCCGTCGTCGTCGCGCTGTCGCAGAAGGACGCCAAGCGGCTCCTGGCCTACCACTCCATCAGCCAGATCGGCTACATCGTCGCCGCATGGGGTCTCGGCACGCCTGCCGGCCTGAGCGCCGCCTGGCTCCACGCGTTCTATCATGCGCTCTTCAAGGGGCTCCTCTTCCTGAGCGTCGGCACGATCGCCGACGCGGCGGGCACGAGGAACGTCTACGAACTACGCGGAGCCGGCGCGGCGCTCGCGCTCGCCGGGGACAAGGGACGGGTCACCGCCATTGCCTATGCCATAGGAGCCCTGTCAATAACGGCCATCCCGCCTCTCAACGGCTTCTCGAGCAAGGGCGCGATCTCGGCGCTCTTCAAGGGCGACTGGCGCTACTGGGCGCTGTTCGCCGCCGGCGCCTGCACGGTGGCCTCGTTCCTCAAGCTTTCGACGATATTCCTGCCCCCGCGGGGGGACGCTGCTCGACCCAGGCCGCCCGAGCCGGCGGAGGGTTTCCGCGTGACGCCGTCGATGAAGGCCTCGATGACCTTCCTCGCCGGCATGTGCGTCGTTACGGGCTTGTTCTCGCGCCGCATCGGCGCGTTCGCGGCAGGCATGCTCGGAGCGGGCGGGGGACTCTCCATCCCATCGTTGTGGGGTGGCGCCGAGGCGGCCAAGACGGGCCTCGCTGTCGCCATAGGTGCGGCGCTGTTCGCTCTGGCCGTATCGTCGCCGGGCAAGGCAATCGCGGCCGCGGTTCGCTCCCGCCCGCGGAGCTTCGCCGGCCTCGTCGTCGCCTTTGCGGCGGGCCTGGCGGCGCTGGGCGCGTTACTCGTACGGCTTCAATGAGGTCGCGCCAAGGCGCTTGACCCCACCGGCTCGTCGATGCATCAAAAAAGACCCCGGCGTTGGCCGGGGTCTTCGATTCAAGGCTGTAACGGTCGGAAGGCTCAGTACGACTTGCCCTCGCGGGGCTTTCTGACCTTGCGGAGGAGCTTGCGGCGCATTGCCTTCTCTTTGCGGTTGCGGATCGCGGAGGGTTTCTCGAAGTACTCGCGTTTCTTCCACTCGCGGATGATGCCTTCTTTTTCCACCATGCGCTTGAAGCGCTTGAGGGCCTTTTCGAGCGGCTCATTGTCGTCTACGATTATCTGGCTGATAAAAAATCACCTCCCCTCGATCGCGGGGAGTATTGTACGGATGGTGGGCATTTTGTCAAGTCCGACGAGGGCTTCGGGGTCGCACGCCGCCCCCATCACGCGGAATTCCCAGTGCAGGTGGGGTCCCGTGGCCAGCCCCGTCATGCCGACCGCGCCGATGCGCGTCCCCGCTTCTACCATGTCGCCAGCGGCCACCGCCATCGAGTCGAGGTGCATGTAGATCGTGTAGGCGCCCGGCAGATGCTCGATTACGACGGTATTTCCGGTGACGATGCGGGCCTCCGCCATCGCTACCCTGCCCGACCCCGCGGCCACGACCGGCGTTCCCCGCGGGCAGCCGTAGTCGACGCCTGAGTGGGTCGACGAGTCGATGCCGCCGTCTGCGTAGATGTAGCGCCGCCTCATCCCGAAGAACGAGGTTATGCGCTCCGTGGCCACCGGCTTGACGAATCCGCCGCCGAGAAAGGCCGCGGCAGGGTCCACGGTCGAAAGCAAGGCTTGGTAACGTATCGCCTGCTCCGTCTTCAGGGGGTCTGCATCTATCCGCAGGCTGGTCAGCGCGGTATCGAGGCGCAGGTCCTCATGGAGGAAGGCCCGATCCACGATGGCGAAGCGGGCTCCGACAGCGGCGATGCCGTCCGGATCGAACACCACCATGGCCGCGTCGCCGGGAACCGCGTCCGTCGGCACCGAAACGAGGAACAGTATGGCGCTGCGGACCGCTCCCGAAGCCGACGTACCGGCATAGGCGGTGTCCAGCCCGCCGGCTCTCTGGCCGGCGGCGGGCAAGCCTGGCGGCGCTTTGAAACCGCGGTACGGAAGGCTCTCCCGGCCGTCGGCGTACCGTATGGTCAGCGTATAGCCGGCGGCCGGCTGGCCGCCATGGCCGGGCAGGAAGACGACGAATGCCGGTTCGCCGCGGCGGATGGCGTCGGGCGGTAAAAGCGTTGGCTGCGCCATCGCGACGACCGTCGAAGCGCCGATAAACAAGGACAGCAACAGCAATTTGAGCGCTTTCATGGCCGGAGTCTATCCCGGCGCCTCGTGAAGGCACAACCGGACGCGCCATCGCGCCGCGCCCTTGCCGCGTAATCCTGAGTGCGACTATATTCGACGAATGCAGATATACCTGTCGCTTCGCCGCTCCGGAGACATCCTCGTATACGGGTTGCCGCTCTGGTACCGGATATCGTCAGCCGCGATAGCGGCCATCCTCGCCGCGGCGGCCACTGTTTCCGGGGGGCTGGGCGTCGTCGGCAACGTCATCGTCTTCGTGGCCATCCTCGCGCCTTTCTATCAGGAACGCTGGACATTCAACGCGGTAGACGGCTCGTGCTCGGGGCGGATAGGCCTCGTTTTCGCCGCGAAGGGCCCTTCATTCAAGGTCGTGGATATAGCGCGGATACGCATCGACATTTTCGCCAGGGGCAGACTTGATCAGGGTACCCTCCCGAGCGAAGAGAAGATGCCGGCAGGCTCGCAGGCCAGGCTCATCGTCGACCTGAAGGATGGGAAAGCGCTGATGATCGATTCGGTACCGTTCAAGCGCGGGGCCGAGCTCGCCGCTTCCGCCTCGGCCATCGCCGGAGCCCTGGGCGTGCAATTCGAGGGCTGAACGCCTCCAGGCGGGTTTGCCGCTTCCCCAACCTTGACATTCGCATCGTACATGGTAAGATTGCCTTATCGCCCTATCGTACCATGCAATAATGCTGGAATAGCCTCGGCCTCGGGATCGACACGCGTGTCGCCCTCGTTCGTTGCTTGACCATCGCCGGAGCATGCATGCAGCCGGGCGTTCAAAAAAGGAGGATTCAATGCTTATTCTACTGGCAGACGCTTTCCAGGCCGATTTACCCAAGCGCCTCGAGGCGTTCGGACAAGTCAGCACCGACACGGGCCGTATCGGCGAGGCCGAGATCGTCATCGTCCGTTCGAAGACGAAGGTCGGCAAGGACATGATAGACGCCGCCCCGAAACTCAAGTTCGTCATCCGCGGCGGCGTCGGCGTCGATACCATAGACGTGCCGTATGCCGAATCGAAGGGCATCGTCGTCGTCAATACGCCCGAGGCTTCGAGCGTAGCCGTCGCCGAGCTGGCCTTCGCGATGATGGCGGCCATGCCGGCCAACATCGTCGCGGCCGACGTCTCGATGAAGCAGGGCAAGTGGCTCAAGAAGGATCTCGAGCGTACCGAGCTCATGGGCAAGACGCTCGGGCTCATAGGCATCGGCCGCATAGCCAGGGAGCTCGCCGTACGGGCAAAAGCTTTCGGCATGTACGTCGTCGCCTATGACAAGTACGTAGACAAGAGCGACGCCGCTGAGATGATGAGCCTCGAGCAGGTCTACGCCAAGGCCGACTACATCTCCATCCACACCCCGCTGACCGACGAGACCCGCGGCATGATAAACGCCGCCTCGATAGCCAGGATGAAGAAAGGCGTGCGGCTCATCAACACCTGCCGCGGGCAGGTCGTCATCGAGGCGGACGTGGCCGCCGCGCTCGAGCGCGGGCAGCTTGCCGGCTACGCCACCGACGTCTACGACAAGGAACCGCCCGAAGGCTCGCCGCTGCTGGCGGCTCCCAACGCGCTCCTGACGCCGCACATAGGAGCGTCCACCGCCGAGAACCTCGCGCGGCTGGGCGACTGCATAGTCGACAGGGTCAAGGCCTACGCGGCCAAGAAATAAGTACGGAAAAGCAAGGAGACAATCGATGAATCGAGTAATCAACTACAGCGCCGGTCCTGCCGGCATCCCCATTGAAGTCCTCGAGCAGGCGCAGGGCGAGATGCTCGACTGGAACGGCACAGGCTGCTCAGTCATGGAAGTATCGCACCGCGGCAAGGAATACGATGCCCTCCACATGGAGACCATGGACCTGTTCCGCGAACTCGCCGGCCTGGGCAAGGAGTACAACGTACTCTTTACCACCGGCGGCGCCAGCACCCAGTTCCTGATGCTCCCGATGAATTTCCTGGGCACCGGCAAGGAAGCCGATTACGTCGTGACCGGCAACTGGTCCAAGGCCGCGGTCAAGGAAGCCAAGCGCTACGGCAAGATCACGACGCCGGCCAACATGGAACTCGAGGGCGAGAGGTTCGTCGCCATCCCGAAGCAGGGAGAGCTCAAGCTCAACCCCGCCGCCGAATATGTGCACTATACCTCGAACAACACCGTAGAGGGCACCGAGTGGCACTACGTCCCCGACGTCAAGGGCAAGAGCCTCGTCTGCGACATGTCTTCCGACATCTTCAGCCGCCCGCTGGACTTCTCCAGGTTCAGCATGATATACGCCGGAGCGCAGAAGAACCTCGGTCCCTCGGGAGTTACCGTCGTCGCCATCAAGGAAGACTTCCTGGCGAAAGCCCATGACGACCTGCCGACGATGATGTCGTACAAGGTATTCAAGGACAAGTTCTCCATGCACAACACCCCGCCCTGCTTCTCCATCTACATCCTCAACCTGGTGATGAAGTGGCTCAAGAAAAACGGCGGGCTGGCCGCGATGGGCAAGGTCAACGAGCAGAAACAAAAGCTCCTCTATGCCGCCATCGACGGCTCCAAGGGCTACTTCAAGGGCCTGGCAAACGTGGACTCCCGCTCCTGGATGAACATCGACTTCAAGCTCCCGAGCCCCGAGCTCGACGACAAGTTCATAAAGGAAGCCAAGGCCGCCGGAATCGTGCAGACGAAGGGTTACCGCTCGATGGGCGGAATCCGCCTGTCCGCCTACAACGCCGTCAGCCTCAAGGACGTCGAGACGACCCTGCAGTTCATGGACGCCTTCAAGTCCGGCAACCCGGCCTGAGAAGCCTGGTTTACGGATCTTGGCCACGGAGACACGGTGTGAAGCGAAACGTTGAGCATCACTGGGGGTTCCAGGGGGCAAATCCCCCAAACCCCCTTGTAGCGCTACGAGTCTCGCGCCACACCGTGTCTCCGTGGTCTGATTTTCCTCATCCTTGTTCAGGCAGGTAAAATCATGAAGGGCAAACGCGACGTGCCGGAGATGAGCAACGCGGACCTCAAGCACATGCTCGACCAGACAATGATACGCTTTGAAAACTGGCGCGTCGAAGTGGAGCGCAAACCCAACCCGATGATGATCCATTCGCTCAAGAACATCATGTCGATCATCGAGACGGTGACGGCCATGGCCGACCGGCGGCTCGAGTATCGTACAAGGCGCTCGTTCAACGCATGGCCGAGCTGACCAGCCAGACCGCGGCGCTCAACATGACGATAGTCAACTCGCTCAAGGACGACGACGCGATAGACGAATCGGAACTCAGGATGGTCTCCGACAAGCTTTTCAGGCTCATCAACGCGGCCGCGGAACTGGCGCGAATCGTGCAGGAGCAGTTCGCGTCACCCGAGCTGGTGGCCGCCGCCAAGCGCAACTTGCTGACCGAAAACCCGGAGAGGACCGGAAAGAACGAGGGCAAGGCGCCGGATCCTGGTTCCTGACCTTAGCTTGACAGGTTGCCGTTCTTCTTGACTAGTTCATCGAAGATTGCATCTTTCAATATTCGACACCGCCAGGAGCGGTTACTCAAGACCAGTCATACAAGGGGCGGTGGTGTTAGACGCCGAGATGCAAGCTTCGATTTACTATGGAAACTGTGCGAGCAAGCCGCGCAGGAGATGGTACAGGAGCGGACCCGGACCCAAACTCAGACCCAGACCAAAACCCAGACGGGAGAACCAGCCGGTACCCAGACGGGCTCAGGCGCTCCAGTGGGAAGCGGCAAGTAGGAAACAGGCAGGTCCAAAAGGTGCCCGTGAACAACCACGGGCACCTTTTTTCGTTGCTGGCAAAAATCGATCCAAACTGGCGGGCGGGCCTAGTTCCCGGAAAGCCGGCCAAGCAGGGCGTCCGCCCTTGCCCTCCACCGTTCCATGTCGACGCGGGTCTGCCTGACGAAGGGATTCGTGTCCGGCGAGCCGAGCACGGCGTGCAGCTCCTCGTCGTTGCGGAAGGTGGCCTTGCGGAAGTCGTTGACATAGTCCTTGCGGCGCGTCAGGTAGACCTGGTCCTCGATGAAACGGGTCGTGTCCATGAAGCGTGAAACCTCCCGCGCGAACGCCGGCTCATCGAGCTCATCGACGTCGAGGAGCGCGCACAGCGTTCCCCACGCGTGCTGGGCCTTGTCCAGCGGGTATTCGGCCCAGAGCCTCGCGTACGCGGCATGGATCTCGTCCCAACCGTTGACCGACCCCTCCTTTATGCCCGACACCAGCGCTTCGACCTTCTCGAGGGGGACGAGCTGGCCTCCGAGGTTTTCCCATTCCTCTATGCGGGGGCCCGAGAGCACGTCCGCCGCGTCCTGGAAGGTCATGTCCGGCCGCTCGGCGAAGTACGCGATAAGCGCGCGCATCGCGTACCAGCGCAGGAGGTGACGATATGCCTTGTAGGCGCGCCTGGGCTTCTGGATGATGACGCGGCGCCTCGAATTCTCCAGCCCCGGGCCGAGTACCTCGAGAGCATCGACTTCCTCCTTCGCGCCAAGAAGCAACTCGCGACCCTTCGCCCTTGCAAGGCTGTCGTCGGAGCCTTCGACGATGGCCGCGGCGCCGCCGGCGGCCGCGTACCAGGCCTGCCCGACGAAGCGTTCGAGCAGCCCGAGCGAAACGAAGGCTTCCTCGGCGATGTCGGGAGCGAACGGGGAGAACTCGATGTTCTGTTCCCGGCTCTGGCGCTTGTCGCGCTGCGAGAACTTGGCTTCGTTGCGGAGGAGGGCGTACATGTTGTACATCCACCAATAGGCCGGCATCACATCGAGGCGGTCCCGGGCCGCGTCGTCCGCCACGAGGGCGAAGGGGAAGGGTATGTCGAGCTCGAACCGGTAATCGCCCTTGGCCAGGAGGCAGTACGAGGCGAAACGCGAGCTGTGCTTGACCGAGGTCGACAGGCCCGGCCAGAAGCCGCGCCCCGCGTCTATCTCGCCGTCGTTGGCCCTGGAGTTGTGGTTTGAACCCACTGTCGCGCCCGCGGCCATGTTCGACTGGCCGCGTACCAGCGTGGCGATGAGGAAGCTGGTGTTGTGATGCTGTTCGTGCGCCGGGAATATCAGGTTGTTGAGTATCTCGCAGCACGATACCGTCGAATTGTCTCCGAGTACCGAGTGTATCAGCCGGGCGCCGTACTTGAGCGACGAGTTGGTGCCCATGACGAAGCGCACCGCCTTGCAGCCGTAGAACACCCGGCACCCGAAACCCACGATGCCGTTGACCAGCTCGACGCCCTCGCCTATCTGGGTGCGCTCGGCTTCGCTGGAGTTGATCGTCAGGTTCTTGAGCTTGTTCGCGCCCTTGACGTAGGCGCTCTCGCCTATCCTCACGTCCTTGATGATGTGGTTGCTCTTGAGCACGCAGCCCGAGCCGATGACTCCGTATTCGCCTCGCCGTTCCTCGAAAGCGCCCTGGGTCATCTCCTTGAAACGCTCCATGAGCACGATGTCGCCGCGACGCTTGGCCCAGAGGTAGGCATCGGCGCATATCATGCCGTCGAAGGCGAGGACCGACCGACCGCCGGCTTCGTTCATCAGGTCGAGCCAGACGCGTACGTCGTCGGGTTCGCCCTCCTTGACGATGCCGTTCCCCCACTTGGCGTGGTCGGAAGCGTGGATCTCGTCGTTGTTCAGGAGGATGCAGCGGTCGCCAATGATATAATGGGCCAGGTAATTGCATGCATGGATGGCGCACTCGTCTCCAATGTCGCAGGAAATGATACGCGAGTTGCTGATACCGGCCGGTATCATCATGTCATGGTGCTCGAGGACAACACGCTCGAGGCGGCCGATCCTGACGAGCCCGGCGAACTCGCTGTTGCGTATGAGCGATGGATCGAATGGTTCGCAGACGAGGATCTTGCCCCAGTCGGAACAGCGGTTGCCGTTCCTGATCAGCACTTCGACGTCGAGGTGATGGAGCAGCCGGTACGAATCCAATGGCTTGCACTGCTGCCTGTCGCGCAGCCGATACTCGTCCTCCCCCGGTTTCAGATACCTGGACGCGACGAAACCGTAACCCAGGACTGCCTCGGAGTGTACAAGGATGTCATTCATGGTGGCCTTCCCGACGTTCGACTATTGGGACTACTTGAGGCCCCTCACCCACAATCCTAATCGTTGCGGCTCAGGTTTTCAACATGGAACGGCTCCCGCAAACGCCGGAACTACCCATTATTGACAAAGCCGTGGACGACATGACATGGTAGCCCCATGGTCGAACCCGTGTACGCGGTCGATGATCCGGCAGACGTTGACGTCGAAAAAGCCGCTTTTGAGATCTTTCCACTCCTCGTAGAAACCGGCAATGCCGTGCTTCGACGCGAGTATGCATCTGCGCTGGCAGACATCATCGGCGGTCCCGGCGCGTTCAGGAAATACGCAATCGGAAACGCAGGGGATCTCGCCGCGCGGCGCAACCACCTGCTGGACGTCTTCCGTGAAAACGTACGCCTGCTCGTGGCCAAGACCTGGGTCGACGGCAAGGACGAGGCGCACAAGGCGGAGGCGCTTGCGGCCCTCGAGTCGTTCGTCGGCATGGTGAGCGCCGGCGACTGCGTCAACGCCATCCCGTCCTTCGTCGGGGTCGCGAACTCCGTGGCACGCCTGCTGTTCGGTGAAGACTCGGACGACGCCGGTTTCATGGAGTATGTATTCCGCATCGATCCCCGCCTGGGAATATTCTATTGGTATGTAGGCCGCCTTCGGGAACAGGGGCAGGTCGATCCCGACCTGGCGCTCATCGAGCTGTACATAGGAATCTACTCCCTGGCAAGCTTCTGACCGGAAATGTTCGCAGGGAACAAAGCGGCTTTTCTTGCTGGTGGCAAGGAAAGCATCGCCAGTACCCTGGCGCAAATGCAAAATCAATTTCGAAAGCAACCGATTTTTGAAATTGGCTCCAAATAAATATAAATCTTGCGTCTGCCTGATATGAACGCTACACTGGTTTTTCAATACCGGCCTATCATGGCTTTCCAGCTCCATGGGACCGGTCCATCCCGAGGAGGATCCCGATGAAAAAACTGATTCTGGTATTGGCGACCATCGCTCTCATAGCGTCATTCGTGGCCTGCAGCGCCCCCAAGCAGACGTTCGTGTCGATAGCGTCCGGCGGCACCGGAGGCACATATTATCCGCTGGCCGGCGCGATGGCGGAGATCTGGAACGAAGGCATCAAGGGCATGAACGCGACTGTCCAGGCCACCGGCGCCTCGGTTGCCAACGTCAACCTTCTCCGTGAAGGCAAAGCCGACGTGATCATGGTGCAGAACGACATCGCCTACTATGCGGCCAACGGCCTCGAGCTGTTCAAGGACAAGGCCTTGCCCGAAATGAAGGGCATGGCCATCCTGTACCCTGAAACCTGCCAACTCATCGTGCTGGCAAACTCCGGCATCGATAGCGTCGCAGCACTCAAGGGAAAGAAAGTAGCCGTAGGCGCCGCCGGTTCAGGCGTCGAAGCCAATGCGCGCCAGATCATGGCCGCCGCCGGCATTACCTACGCCGACATCCAGGTCAAGTACCTGTCGTTCAACGAAGCGGCCAGCAACCTCAAGGACGGCAACATCGACGCGGCCTTCCTGACTGCCGGCCACCCCACGGCAGCCGTCCAGGACATCTCGGCCAGCAAGGAAATAAGCGTGATCGCCATCGACAACGCCGTTGCCGCCAAACTCCAGGCCACCTACCCCTTCTATACGAAGACCGTGATTCCGGCCGGTACCTACAAGGGCGTCAACGCGGACGTCCAGACCGTCGCGGTCCAGGCCATGCTCGCGGTGTCGACGAAGCTCGATACGGCAACCGTCGAGAAGATGCTGCAGACCCTGTTCGCTACCGCGGGCAGCGCCCGCCTGACCGCCGCCCACGCCAGGGCCGGCGCCATGATCACTCTCAAGACAGCCAGGAACGGCATGTCCCTGCCCATGCACGCCGGCGCTGAAAAGTTCTACGGCAAGGCCAGAAAGTAGGCCTGGCCGGGTATCGGAGCCAACGGCGCCGTTGCCCGGTCCTTTGTCATGAAGATCGGTACGCTGGCCATCGCGCTCGCCTGCGCGATACCGATGGTCGGCCCGGCGGGGCGGGAACCGACGCTCCGGATATACGGCGAAACTGGCGCGCCCCTGGCGACCATCGTCGTCAAGGACGGTTTTACCCTGTCGTTCA
>PGXR01000319.1 GCA_002839245.1 Spirochaetae bacterium HGW-Spirochaetae-7
GCCGTCAAATCTGTCGGCCCTTCTATGCAGGAGGTTGCTTTTGCCATGTCGACCGAGACCAACATCCAGTGGCCGCTTGGCCAGCTCGTCGCGGAGCTTAGTGAAGAGCATCGAATGATGAAGGAATACAGGGCAGCACACGGCAAAGAATCCATAGTGTCACGAACCCTGCATATGAATTTGAAGTGAAGGCCTCTTTCCTTGCGTCTATAAGGAGAGGGGGCTTTCATGCATCATTTTCATTTTTGCCCAAACCCGGCCTGTGCGTATCACCAGCATGCACCGAAAGAACGCTGGTTCGTCGCCGCGGGGTTCTATGTGACCAAAACCTTCGGCAAGGTCCAGCGCTTCCGCTGCAGCTTCTGCGGCAAGTACTTCTCTACCCAGACCTTCAGCCTTGATTACTTCGCCAAGCGCAAAATCGCCTATCCCCAGATCGAAACCCTGCTCAGCTCTTCCATGAGCATTCGCGCACTCTCACGATTCTTCTCTGCTTCGTGCGGCACCATCCAGAACCGTATCGACCGACTCGCCCGTCAAGCCATCGCACTCCAGAGCATGCTCCGTCCCCATGCCCATCCCCACGAATCCGTCTGCATCGATGGCTTTGTCTCCTTCGATGTCTCTCAGTACTTCCCCAACAACATCACCCTCGCCGTCACCGCCGACTCCCAATTCTTCCTTGCCGCTACCCATGCCACCCTGCGCCGTTCCGGCAACACCACCGAGGCTCAAAAGCATAGAATGTCCCTGCTCTATCGTGCGTGTACCTTTGAGCCTCGGAGCATCGAACGCTCATTCCGGGAGCTGCTCGATCGTCTTGCCCAGGAACGCATGCCCCAGCTTTGGCAGCCTCTCATCCTCATCACCGACGAAAAGCAGGAATATCGTAGGGCGCTGTATAGGCATCCGCTCTTTCGCTTTCAGAATGCAGACCATCGACTGGTGCATCTGACCGTGCACTCCACCGAACCGCGCACCTGGTACAATCCCCTCTTCGGCGCCAACTACATGGATCGCGAGCTCAGAAAGGATCAGGCAGCCCATAGACGTGAAACCGTCTGCTTTTCCCGCAATGTCGCCAATATGCTCAATCGCTTCTGCGTCTACATGGCGTGGCACAACTACGCAAAGCCCTTCCGGATCAAAGCGAACCGAAAGGCGCGTATGACCCATGCAGAAGCTGCAGGCATACCTCGCCAGCTCGTGGCCACTGGGCGCTCATGGATGTTCCGTGAACGGGCATTCGTAAGTAGGCTCTCGCTCGATGCACTTGATCAGAAGCTCTGGAAGCGCGCATTCCCTACCCCTCTGAAAACCTCTGCCGAGTATCTGCCGCGCTATG
>PGXR01000085.1 GCA_002839245.1 Spirochaetae bacterium HGW-Spirochaetae-7
CAGCACGTTCTCGTTGTAGGTCTTCTGGTCGCGGACCTGGTTGTCCGTCAGGTTGAAGCCTACCCTGCGCCCCTTGGCGTCCTGTCCGAAACCCGAAACCCAGTCGTAGCGCATGTGGTACGGGTAGTAGCCCTTGTGGTCGTCGACGATACCCATCGCGTCCGGCGACGCGAACTCGATCCGCTCGCCGCCTATCTCGAACCAGCCCTGCATGGGCATCAGGACCTTGGTCGAATACATGGCGCGGTTGAGGCCGAGTGGCATGCATACTGCCGAAGCTGCCGTCTGTCTCGAGTTGTACGTGAACGAAAAGCTGCCCGCAAAGCCTGGGCTCCGGCCACGGCGCGCGCGGCTCGCCTTGACGCTCATGGAGCCTCCGGACAGGTCGAAGCGGTAGCTGATGGCCGAACGGTGGTCGCGGTACGATATCGTCTTCCCTTCAAGCCGCTCCCCAATGCCGAACCTGCCAAAGGGTATGAGGCGCTTGAAATCCAGGATGCGGCCGCGTTCCCTGTCCCACGCGCTGAAACGGGCCAGGCCGAGGCTCTTGGCCTCGTAGAGCGTGGTAAAGAAGAACCACCTCTTGTCGCCGAACTGGAACGCCAGCCATTCCTTGCAGCGGAAATCCTTTATCCAGCGCGGCACGGGATAGTGGTACGGTTTGTGGACGTCCAGCATGTTGACGACTCCCGGTGGGCCGTTGAAGCACCCGAGAACGAATTTACCATTCTCGACGATGCTTTCGGGAGGGTCCGCGAGGGTCCTCGAATATGCCTGGCGTTCTTCGGAGCCCGGTTCGGCCGGCATTACAGCAGGCCGTCCTGGTACATGCGATACAGGATCTGTGTTCCCTTGTCGCCGAAACCTCTGTCGCATACGAGGTCGAACAGATGCTCGGCGAGAGCCAGCAGTGGAAGGTTCAAACCCATGGCCTTGGCTGAATCGAGTGCTATCCGGAGGTCCTTGAGGAAATGCTTCGCATAGAATCCGGGTTCGAAGTTGCCGGCGAGCATCTTCGGAGCCATGCCGGCGAGTTGCCAGCTCTGCGCTGCTCCGCCGCCGATGCTGTCGAGCACGTGCGCCGGATCGAGGCCCGCCTTCCGGGAGTAGATCATCGATTCCGTCGCCCCGATGAGCGAAGCGGCCACCGATATCTGGTTGGCCATCTTGGTGTGCTGTCCGGCGCCGGGGCCTCCCTGGAGAATGGCCGTCTTGCCGACCACGTCGAAGAACGGCTTGACAGCGGCGAAGGCCGCCTCTTCGCCGCCGACCATGATGGAAAGCGTCGCGTTCCTGGCCCCCATGTCTCCGCCGGAGACCGGCGCGTCGATGGCGGCCTTGCCAGCCTTGGCGGCGGCTGCGGAAATTCCGGCGGCGAGCGTCGGGTCGCTGGTGGTAAAGTCCACGAGGATAGCCCCGGGCCTGGAGCTTGCCACGAGCCCATTCGGTCCGAGGTATATGGCCTCGACGTCGGCGGGGTAGCCGACCATCGTGAATACGACATCGGCTCCGGCCGCGGCGAGAGCCGGCGAATCAGCCCACGTGGCGCCGGCGGCTAGCAGGGGGTCCGCCTTGGACCTGGTCCTGTTGTAGACCGTCAGGACCGCGCCGGCCTTGAGGAGGTGCCCGGCCATGCTGGCGCCCATGACGCCCGTGCCTATGAACGCTATCTTGCTTCCCGATACTTCCATGGTCATCTCCTGGATACTATTGTTACGCGAATTTGTAGCCGAAGCGCCTGAGCATGGCCATGCGGTCGGCCCTGTCGGCGGCGGTCTCGGCGCCGGTCGGCGACGAACCGTCGATGACTCCCAGTATTCCGGCGCCCTGCGATGTCCTGGCGACAATTGCCTGCACCGGGTTGGCCGAGGCGCAGAATATGCGGCAGACCTCGGGGCAAGCCTTGATGCGGTCAAGCACGTTGATTGGATATGCGCCGGCGCCCATTACCAGGTAGAAGGTGTGCCCGGCTCCGGTGGCCAGCGCGCAGGCTGCAGCTTCGGAAACCAGCGCCTCGTCGTTGCCTTCGGTCCTGACCAGGCACGGTCCGGAGGCCTCGTTGAAGGCGAGGCCATACCTGGCGCCGGGGACGGAACCCGCCATGATCTCGGCAATGTCCTCCACGGTCTTTATGAAGTGCGACTGGCCAACGACGATGTTCGCGTCCTTCGTCCACGCGAGCTGGACGATCTCGATCTTCGTTTCCATATACGTCCTCCGGACAGCCAGTCTACCCGTGAATCGATCCTGCCGCAAGCGAGCGGAGCGGATGCGAATTCTGCTTGCTTGCACTTGCAAGAAGTCAAGAGATGACACATATTACACATCATGCGAGTAAAATGTGTAGAATTGGATTGGCAATGGCGGACATGACAAAAGACAGGATACTCGAGGCGGCAACCGCCATCATCCGCGACGCCGGGCCCGAAGGCCTGACCGTGGAGGCCGCAGCCGACATGGCGGGGGTGAGCCGCAAGACGGTCTACAACCATTTTGACGGCAAGTTCGCTCTGATAGACGGGGCCGCCGCCGCCTGGACCTCCAGGACGCTTGTCCTTCTCCAGCAGATAGCCGATGACGGATCGCTGCCGTTCGTGGAAAAGCTGAACGCCATCGTGGAGCGTGGCTACGCTGAACTGAGGAACGGGGGGCGAATGCTTGGCGGCAAGGGCGGCGCTGCCGGTCCTGGCTTCCCGAAGTCGCTCAAGGCGACGTTCCGCGGCTTCATCGAAAGCATCGTCAGCGACGCCGTCGACGAAGGCATCGTCAGGCGGGAATTCGACGTCCCCAGGTTGACCTTCGCCATCGTCAACATCGTCGGCGGGCTGACAGTCCTGGACGGGCTCGAGGACGAGCCATTCTCCAAGGTCGACATACTCAAGGATTCCCTCAAGGCGCTGGTCGGCGGCATCCTGACGCCGGAAGGCGCCCTGGCGATGCGTGGATCGCCGTTGTTCGAATGAAGGATACGAAAATGCTGGGTGGGATGAAGTCGAGGCCTGGAAGCGTGCTCCGCGTTCTCAGGTGGTTGCTGCCGCTCGTCATCGTAACTGGCGCGGTGGCATTCAGGCTAGTCGTTTCGGCCAGGGTGCCCGTTCCGCCGGAGGCGGCCCCGATACCGGTGCGCACGATGAGGCCGGCTTACGGCGACCTGGTCCGTACGCTCGACCTGAACGCGCATGTGGAATCCGAGACCATGGTAACGGTGCTGCCGCTGGTGTCCGGCGTGCTCCAGGAGATGCTCGTGGACGTCGGCCAGAACGTGAAGAAGGGCCAGGTCGTCGCGAGGGTCGACGCGCAGCGCTTCGAGCTGCAGCTCCAGCAGGCGGAAGCGGCTTACCTTTCGGCCAAGTCGTCGTACGAGCGGCTCGGGCAGCTGTACCGCGCCAACGCGGCGACGCAGCAAAGCTACGAGCAGGCCGAGGGACAATACGAAGCCTACCAGTCGCAGTACGAGCTTGCCCGGATCCAGCTGGACTATGCCAGCGTCAAGAGTCCCGTGGGCGGCGTCGTGCTCGTGAAACACATGTCCGCCGGGTCGCTTGCCGCTCCGGAAAGGCCGCTGGTGACGATAGGCGACCTTGATGACCTGGTGCTGCGCGCCCAGGTTCCCGAGCGCTATTACGAGGCCTTCCTTTCGGGCAAGGATTCGATGCGCATCGACATACGGAGGGCCGGCGGAGGCGAGTACCGTGGAACGATACGGAACATAAGCCCCTTCGTGTCGGCGGATACCAAAAACTTCGAAGTCGTCGTCGCGATAGGAAAAGGGCCGGACGTCCTGCGTCCCGGCATGTTCGTGTCGCTCGGGTTCGAGCTTGCCCGATGGCCGGGGGTCTACAGCCTGCCGTTCGAGGCGCTGGCCGGAGGGCGCCTGTGGTGGGTCGAGGACGGCGTCGCGAAAAGCGAGCCGTACACGCCGGTCGAGTCTTCCGACGCCTCGTTCGTGGTACCACCCGCCTGGGTGGTCCGTGACGTCATCGTCGAGGGCCAGTACTTTGCGCGCGAAGGCTCCCGTGTCTCGGTCGTCGCGTCGCGGGATGCCGCCAGATGATGCTCTCCGATTTCTCGGTAAAGCATCCGGCAATTGTGACGATATTGCTTGTCAGCCTTGTCGTATTCGGGGTGATGGCCGGCCGGTCCCTGAATTCGGAGATGATACCGTCAGTCGCCCTGCCGGAAGCGACGATCGTGACTATGTACCCTGGAGCGGGAGCCAGGGAGGTGGAAAGGGAAATATCGAGGCTGATAGAGAACCAGATGTCCACGTTGCCAGGCGTCGGCAAGCTGACGTCGTCCAGTTTCGACTCGTATTCCCTGGTCAACATGGAATTCAGGGACGGCGTTGACGTCGGCGGAAAGCTGCCCCAGATCAGGGAACTGCTCAACGGCATAGCGGACGACCTGCCTGAAGGCATCGAAGGGAATCCCGTCGTCTTCGTTTCCGAGGCAAGCGCCTTCCTGCCCATCTTCTCGGTACGAATCTCCGGCGACATGGACCCGGAAGCGCTGACCGGATACCTCGAGGACCGGCTGAGCCCGGCGATGGCGCGCATCCCCGGCGTCTCGAAGATAAACCTCGTCGGCGGCTCCACGCGGGAGGCGAGGATTACGCTGAACGTCGCCGAGCTCCAGTCCCGGGGAATTCCTGCGCTGTCAGTCTATGAGGCGCTGCGATACAGCAACCTGAACATGCCGGCGGGCAGCGCGGAATACCGTTCGAGGGAGCTGACGTTCACGACGGCCGGAGCCTTCTCGAACCTCGAGGAGCTCGGGAACCTGACCGTTGGCTACAGCGATGGCTCGTTCATCTTCCTCAAGGACGTGGCGCAGATATCGCTGGAGCCGGAACCCCGGAACATCCGCATCCGGGCGGGCGGCAAGGACTACGTGATGCTCGATATCCTCAAGCGGGACGAAGGCGATACCGTCAAGATAGTCACGGCCGCCATGGGCGTGCTCGAGGAGGTCAGGCGCGAGTCCGGCGACGTCATCGACTACGCCGTCATCACCAACCAGAGCGAGACGACGCTGCGGTCGCTGCGTACCGTGATCCAGGCCGCGGCAACGGGCCTTGCGTTGACGATACTCGTCATCATGCTGGTACTCCACGACCTGCGCGCGACGCTCATCATCGGCCTTTCGATACCGCTTTCGATACTGTTCGCGCTGCTCGGGCTTTTCGGCACCGGGCGGTCGCTGAACCTTCTCTCCCTTTCCGGCATCACGGTAGCCATCGGCATGATAGTCGACAATTCCATCGTCGTGCTGGAGAACACCTACCAGAAATTCAAGAAGACGGGCGACCGGCGCCGCGCCGCTCTTGACGGGGCCGGCGAGGTGGGCGGGGCCGTCCTGGCCTCGACGACGACAAGCATCTGCGTCTTCGCGCCGCTGCTGTTCCTGACGGGCATCATCGGCGTCGTCATGAACGACCTGTCGCTGGCGATCGTATTCGCGCTGGCCGCATCCGCCCTTGTCTCGGTCATCGTGGTGCCATGGATGTCGTCGCTTATCCTGAAGCGCGAGGACCAGCTCAGGCGCCCCGGTTTCATAAAGACCTTCGAGGCGCGCATCGACCGCCTGCTCGACGGGCTCGAGAAATTCTACCGGCGGCTGCTCGGCGCCGCGCTGTCGAACAAGGCCTTTACCATCATCCTTTCGCTGTCGCTGCTGGCCGCCAGCGTCCTCCTCTTTTCAATACTGAAGATAAGCTTCCTGCCGCCCACCGACACGGGCGAGTTCGAGCTGCACATCGAGACTCCGGCGGGCTACAGCCTCGAGCGGACGATGGCCAGGGTCGACGAACTTGACGCCCTTGTGTCGTCGCTCGTGCCGGAGATCGAGGCGGCCGTGTACTATGTCGGTGCCGGCAACGCGATAGCCATTACCGGTTCTCCCAACCGCGCCTTCGGCCGCATACGGCTGGTGCCGAGCGAGTCGCGCAAGCGGACCATCCAGGAGATACTGCCGCTGGTACAGGACGCGCTGGCGCGGAACCTGCCGGACTGCGATGCCACGGTGCTCAACGGAGGCTTCGATTCGCTGCTCGCCATGGGTACCGGGGGCCAGGGCTACCTGATGGAAGTCTACGGGACAGACCTGGAAGCGGTGACCGGGACTGCCAGGATGGCCCGCGAGATACTCGCCCGGGATCCCGATGTCTTCAAGACGGAGCTTTCGGTGCGCATGGACTCGGAGCAGCTCTACGCCGACCTGAGCCAGTCATACATGGGTACGCTCGGCGTAACCACCTACGAAGCCGGCGTCACGAGCCGCATCCTGTTCGGCGGCATGAAGGCCGGTTCGCTGCGCGTCGCCGGGGACGATTACCCGATACGGGTTACTTCCGACATAGCCACCAGGAGAATCGACGACGACATGCTCAACCGGATGGTGCTCCGCACCCATGACGGCAGGAATGTCAGTTTCGCCGCGTTTTCGACGATAGAATCGAGGCCCGCGCTGTCGAGGATAGACCGCAGGGACCGCAACTTTTCGGTCGAGGTGCGTGGTTACCTCCGCTCCGACGACCAGTCGGGCGTCACGTCGAGGATGAGCGCCGGCATGGCGGCGCTTTCACTTCCGTTCGGGGTCAAGTACCGGAACGCCGGTACGAGCGAGCTGATAGGCGACTCGCTCTCCAGCCTGTCCCTGATGCTGGCCATCAGCGTTTTCCTCGTCTATGCGGTGATGGTCATACAGTTCGAGCGCTTCATGCAGCCGCTTATCATCATGGCCTCGATACCGTTCTGCCTGATAGGCGTCGTGCTCGGACTCTATCTCTTCGGATCGTCGCTTTCCATCATCGCGATGCTGGCGCTGATAGCGCTCGGCGGCACAGTCGTCAACAACGCAATAGTGCTCGTCGATTACGTGAATACATTGCGGACGAGTTATGGGTTGGAATTGCGGACGGCGGTGGTCGAGGGCGCGGCCAACCGGCTGAGGCCTATCCTCATGACCGCCATGACCACGCTGTTCGGCGTGCTGCCGATGGCGCTCGCCCACGGCAACGGCTCCGAGGTCTACGCGCCTCTGGGCCAGGCCATCTTCGGTGGCCTGCTGTCCTCGACAGTCATCACGCTCGTACTCATACCCGTGCTGTACGAAGTCCTCGAAAAGGGGACGACGATAATGAAGGCGGCCACCGGGGCCGCGACGGAGATCGAAGTCCATGAATGACACCAGGCTTCCGTGGCTCAGCCGCTTCCCCATGGCCCTGGCCGCTCTTCTTGCCGCGGCGGGAATGGCGGCGGCCCAGACTGGCGCGGAGATCCGAGCCGATGTTCCAATTGATCCCTTCGTGCTTGAATTCGATGCGGTCGTTGCGGCATGCAAGGCGGCCGTCGATTTTTCAGCGCCCATGGACGCGGTCCGGCCTCTGTCTGCGCCTGCCGGACGCCAGCAAGCGCCTTACTCGCTCGACGACCTTCTTCGGCTTGCCGCGGCCGGCAACCCCGGCCTGAAGGCAAGCGCCGCCGCAGAGGCAGCGGCCGCCGCCGATTTCTCCAGCGCCAGGGCCAGGCGGTTGCCGACGCTCAAGACCGAGACGACCGGTACGTACATCGGAAACCCAACCGATCCCATCTCGATCCCGGCTGGGTCATTCCCTCCTTTCGGCCCGCCAAACGACATCGTCATCTATGAAGGCTCAGGCAATTCCCTGTACGACTTCAAACTGGTGGGGGACCTGCCGCTTTTTTCCTGGGGCAAGATAAGCCTGGGCGTCGACCTGGCGCGGACTGGCCTCGGGGCAGCCGCCTTGCAGGTCCGCAAGGCGGAACGCGAGCTGGCCGTCAGGCTGCGCGCCGACTGGGACACCCTGGCCTACCTGGGTCGTGCCGGCGAAGTGCTCGACCTGCAGGCGAGGATAGGGGAGCGTCTCGTCGAACTTGCCGGTCGTAGCGTCGCGGCCGGATTCACGACCCAGGCAGAACTGGCGGACGCGCGCATTAGCGTCAAGGAAATCGAGATGGAGCGGACCAAGCTCGACGAGCGGCAAGACCGCCTGCTGTCGGACCTGGCATCGATGGCCGGGCTGCCCGCGCTGTACCTCGCGGACCTGGACCTCGACGTGCCGCCTGCCGGCGCTCCGCGATGGACCGAGGAGGAGATCTGGCCCATGGCACGGGAAGGCAGCTACGACCTTGCCCTGGCCGCGTCGCAGCTTGACGCCAAGCGCGGCCTCAAGCGGCTGGCCGACAAGGAGGCCCTCGGGCTGCCCGATATCGGCCTGCACGTGGAGCTGAGCTACGGAGGATCCAGCCTGCCCTTCTTCTCGCAGGGTTGGCGCGACGATGACGACTACCAGCTGACGCTGAGCCTCGGCGCTTCGGGCAGCCTCATGGGCAACGCGGTCAAGCATGCCGAGGCCGCCCGGGCCGGGGCCGAGCTTGCCGGGGCCGAAGCCCGGTATGACGAGACAGAACGATCGGTCCAGGCTTTCATCCACGGCGCATACCTGGGAATCAGGCTCGGGAAAGCCCGGCTCGAGCACGCGATGCTCAGGCAGGAGGGCTGGGCCGCGGACCTCGGGCAGAAGCGGGCGACGATACGGGCTGGCGCGGGATCTGAGTCTGAATACCTCTCGCTGATGCTCAAGGCGCTCGGAGGTCTTGCCGAAGCCTACGGCACCCTGGCGGAATACCGTTCGGGGTTGCTTTCGCTGGAGGCGGTCGTCGGCGGTTACTTGAACTGACGGACCACCTGGACCGCCTTGGCCCAGCGCTCCAGCAGCCGGTCGCGTACCTCGCCAGGCATCTCCGGCACGAAGTCGCGCTTGCGCCGCCAGTTGCGCTCCACCTCTTCAAGGTTGGCCCAGTAGCCTATCCTGAGGCCCGCCAGGTAGGCGGCGCCGAGGGCTGTAACCTCGCCGACCTCCGGCAGGATGACCGGCTTGCCGATTATGTCAGCCTGGAACTGCATGAGGAAGCTATTGGCGCTGGCGCCGCCGTCCGCCTTGATGAACGGTATGGCTGCGCCGGAGTCCTTCTCCATGGCGACCAGGAGGTCGCGCGACTGGTAGGCAATGGCTTCGAGGCCCGCCCGGACGACATGAGCCTTGGTCGTGCCCCTGGTCACGCCCAGCATTGCGCCGCGTGCGTCCGGATCCCAGTATGGTGCGCCCATGCCGACGAAGGCGGGCACCATGACGACGCCACCGGTATCCGGTACGAGCCGTGCCAGCCGCTCGCTCTCGGCGGAGTCGGTCAGGATGCGCATCTCGTCGCGCAGCCACTGGACGACGGCACCGCCTATGAACACCGAACCTTCGAGAGCGTAGGTGAAGCCCTTGCCCAGGTCCCAGGCTATCGTCGTCAGCAGGTTGTGCTTGGAGACGACGGGTTCGGGGCCCGTGTTCATCAGGGCGAAGCATCCGGTGCCGTAGGTGTTCTTGCATTCGCCGGGCTTGAAGCAGGCATGGCCGAATAGCGCCGCCTGCTGGTCTCCCGCACAGCCGGTAACCGGTATCTCGCAGCCAAAAAGGGTTTTTTTCGTGAAGCCGAAGTCGGCGGAACTAGGCAGCACTTCCGGCAAAATGGCTTCGGGGATCTTGAGCATCCCGAGGATGTCCTTGTCCCAGCGGCCTTCCCTGATGTTGAACAGCAGCGTCCGGCTGGCGTTTGTCGCGTCTGTCACGTGCCTGCCGGTCAGGTTCCATATCAGCCAGGAATCGACGGTACCGAACATCAATTCTCCGCGTTCGGCCCGTTCGCGAAGTCCCGGTATCTCGTTGAACATCCAGACCAGCTTGGTACCCGAGAAATACGGGTCGAGGAGAAGGCCTGTCCGGCTCCGTATTTCGTTTTCGAAGCCCAGCGCCTTGAGTTCCTGGCATATCGAAGAAGAGCGCCTGCACTGCCAGACTATGGCGTTGTGGACCGGCTTTCCGGTGGCCTTGTCCCAGACTATCGTCGTCTCGCGCTGGTTGGTTATACCTATGGCGGCAATCTGGGACGATGTTATCTGCGCAGCGTCGATGGCTCCGACGGCCGCGTCATACTGGGTCTTCCATATTTCGAGGGGATCGTGCTCGACCCAGCCCGGCCGGAGATATATCTGGTTGAATGGAATTTGCTTCATGCCGATGACCGCGCCGGTCTGGTTGAAGACTATAGCCCTGGACGATGTCGTGCCCTGATCCAGGGCAAGGATATACTTGTCGCTGTGCTGCATTAAGGACTCCGTGCGAATCGATGATTTTCAAGTATAGGGTGGTTTCGTCGCTTTGTAAAACGGCGGCACTTGCCCAAGATCCCGTTTTTTATGATACTTGTAGGAACATTCCGGCCCCTGGGGCCGGTCCAATCCGCCGATTTGTTCCATATTGCGGGCGGTTCGACCGGGGCACGATAGCTCAGGCGAGAAACACAGCTAAAAGGGAGGAACCCCCATGTCTGACAAGCGCACGTTGTTCACCTCGGAATCCGTAGGAGAGGGCCACCCCGACAAGCTCTGCGACCAGATCTCCGACGCGGTCCTTGATTCCTGCCTCCGGGACGACCCCGAGAGCCACGTAGCCTGCGAGTGCTTCGCGACCACCGGCATGGTGCTCGTCGGCGGCGAGATAACGACCGACACCTACGTCGACATACAGACCCTGGTCCGTGACGTCGTCAAGGAAATCGGCTACACCGACCCCGACTACGGCATCGACTACGAGTCCATGGCCATCCTCAACACCATCCACTCGCAGTCGCAGGACATCAACCAGGGCGTCGCCGGTCACGGGCTCAAGGAATACGAAGGCCAGCAGGGCGCAGGCGACCAGGGGATGATGTTCGGCTTTGCCTGCGACGAGACGCCCGAGCTGATGCCGGCACCCATCATGTATGCGCACAAGCTTCTCCTGCTTGCCTCGCGGCTCAGAAAGTCGAAGGAGATAACCTGGCTCAGGCCCGACGCCAAGAGCCAGGTCACTCTCGAGTACGACGGCCACAAGCCCATCCGCGCCGATGCCGTCGTCGTCTCGCACCAGCACGACCCTGACGTGCCGTACGAGCGGATTAGGGATACGGTAATCGAGCAGATCATCAAGCCGGTGCTCGGGCCGACCGGCCTCCTGGACGCCGACACCAAGTACTACGTCAACCCGACCGGCCGCTTCGTCGTCGGCGGGCCGATGGGCGACTCGGGCCTGACCGGACGCAAGATAATTGTTGACACTTACGGCGGCATGGGCCGACATGGCGGAGGTGCCTTCTCGGGCAAGGATCCCTCCAAGGTCGACCGCTCGGCCGCGTACATGGCCCGCTATGTCGCCAAGAACGTCGTTGCGGCCGGCCTGGCAGAGCGCTGCGAGCTGCAGCTGGCCTACGCCATTGGCGTCCCGTTCCCGGTTTCGGTGAGGCTCGAGACATTCGGGACAGGCAAGGCCGAGGACTCGGCCATCGTGGCGGCAGTCAGGAGAACCTTCGACCTGTCGCCGGCCGGCATCATCGGCACCCTCGGGCTAAAGGCGCCCATCTACCTGAAGACAGCCGCGTACGGCCATTTCGGCCGCGACGGCTTCCCGTGGGAAAAGACCGACAAGGTCCAGGCGCTGCTCGCGGCGATGGCATAGGACACGC
>PGXR01000086.1 GCA_002839245.1 Spirochaetae bacterium HGW-Spirochaetae-7
CATTCCAGTCCTCCTACCAGCTCGATTTGGTTACGCCCGGAATGAAGCCCTCGCTAGCGAGCTTCCGGAAGCAAATACGGCACATATCGAATTTCCTCAGGTACCCGCGGGCTCTCCCGCAGATCTTGCATCTGTTCACGTGCCTGGTCATATACTTTGGCTTCGCGAGCGCCTTCAGTATCATAGCTTTCCTGGCCATTAGAATCCTCTCCTACTTCCTGAACGGCATGCCCATCTTGGCGAGGAGGCTCTTGGCTTCCTTGTCAGTACGAGCGCTCGTAACGATGGCCACGTTCATGCCCATCACCTTCTCGATCTTATCGTAGTCGATCTCCGGGAAGATGATCTGCTCCGTAAGACCCATCGAATAGTTTCCATGCCCGTCAAAGGCATTCGGATTCACACCGCGGAAGTCCTTGACGCGCGGCAGCGCGATATTGAGGAGCCGGTCTATGAATTCCCACATCTGCGTGCCCCGAAGCGTCACGCGGCAGCCGATTTCCTGGCCTTCGCGAATCTTGAACACCGCAATCGACTTCCTGGACTTGGTCTTTACGGCCTTCTGCCCCGTTATGATTCCGACATCCGCTACGGCGGCGTCAAGGATCTTCTTGTTCTCCTTGGCTTCACCGACGCCCATGGACACGATTACCTTCACCAGCTTCGGAATCTGCATGACCGATTCGTAGCCGAACTCGCTCTTGAGTTCAGGCGCTATCTTCTCGGCGTAGACCTTCCTGAGCCTCGGAACGTAAGCGTTCTTCTGCTTCTCGGCCATCAGAGCGCCTCCCCGCACTTGCGGCAGACGCGCTTCTTCGCGTCGCCCTCGAACTTGTAGCCCATGCGCGTGGGACCGCATTTTTTGCATACGATCATCATGTTGCACAGACGCACCGGTGCCTCGATCTCGATGATTCCGCCACGGTCGTTCTGGGATTTCTTCTTCATGGCCTTCTTGACCATGTTGACTCCCTGGATGATGGCGCGGTTCTTTTCGCGATCGATCTTGACTATCTTCCCTTGCTTGCCCTTCTCCTTGCCGGAGATGACCTGCACGAGATCTTCCTTCTTAAGCTTCGTCTTCAACTGCACTTCGCTCATCGCCCGCTCCTTAGAGGACCTCGGGGGCAAGCGATACGATCTTCATGTAGTCCTTGTCGCGGAGTTCTCGCGCGACGGGACCGAAGATACGCTTGCCCTTCGGGTTCTTGTTCGCGTCAATGATGACGCAGGCGTTGTCGTCGAACCGTATGTACGTGCCGTCCGGCCTGCGGTACTCTTTGTGTACCCGCACTATGACGGCCTTCTCTACGGTTCCCTTCTTGATGGCGGAGTTAGGCAGGGCCGCCTTGACGGCCACTACTATAATATCGCCGACGTAAGCATAGCGTCGCTTCGACCCGCCGAGCACCTTGATGCATTGCACCGTCTTGGCGCCGGAGTTGTCAGCAACGTTCAGCCTTGTTTCAACCTGTATCATACCGGTCCTCTCCGACGATTACTTCGCGCGCTCGACGACTTCGACCAGTCGCCAACGCTTGTCGCGCGACAGCGGCCGACACGAGACGACACGGACGGTATCACCCATCTTGGCATCATTCGCTTCGTCATGGGCCTTAACCTTCTTGCTCCTGGTCAAGTACTTCTTGTACAGCGGGTGCAGTTTTCGGCTGACTATCTCGACCACGATGGTCTTTTCCATCTTGTCGCTGACGACCACGCCTTGCAGAACCTGCTTCTCTTTCTTTACCGTATCTTCCATTGTCCCGCCCTCCGTTAGGCCTTGGCGCCAGCGCGCTTGAGTCCGTCGCGCTCGCGCTCGCAAATCAGCGTATTTAGCCTGGCGATCTGCCTGCGGATAGTACGCTTCTGCAGCGGGTTTTCCACGTGACCGATGACCATCTGGAAGCGCAGGTCGAAATACTTCTTCCCGAGTTCTTCCCGCTTGGCCACGAGTTCCGCGAGCTTAAGCTCCTTGAACGAGTTCTTCATGCGCTCACTCCATCTCCATGTCGGCGCGGACGACGAACTTCGTCTTGATCGGCAGCTTGGTGCCGGCAAGGCGCATGGCCTCGGCGGCAGCCTCGCGCGGAACGCCCGCGAGCTCGAACATAACGGTACCCGGCTTCACGACCGCTACCCAGTATTCCGGTCCGCCCTTGCCCTTGCCCATGCGAACCTCGAGCGGCTTCTTGCAATACGGCTTGTCCGGGAAAACCCTGACCCACAGCTTGCCGCCTCGCTTGATCGACCTGTTCAAGGCCACGCGTGCCGCCTCGAGCTGCCGGTTCGTGATCCACTTGGGTTCCTGGCAAACCAGGCCGTATTCCCCGAAAGAAACCTCGTTGCCGGCGGTCGCGTTGCCGTGAACCCTGCCGCGCTGAACCTTGCGGTGCTTGACTCTCTTTGGTGACAGCATTTCCTAGCTCCTCGCCTCGCGCGGACCCGAGTCGCGCGGACCGCGTCCGGAAGTGGGTCTCGGACCGCGCGGCGCGCCACGGTCAGATCGATCTGCGTGATCGCGACGCGGACGACCGGGCATCAGGCCCGCGTCTTCCTTCTTGTCGCCCATCATCGCGTTGTCGCCCTTGCAGATCCAGACCTTGACGCCGATCTTGCCGTAGGTGGTCAAGGCTTCGTAGAAACCGTAGTCGATATCGGCCCGCAGCGTATGGAGAGGGACGCGGCCGTCCTTGTGCTCCTCGGTGCGGCTCATGTCGGCGCCGCCGAGACGGCCCGACATACGGATCTTGCAGCCCTGCGCTCCGCCCTTCATGGCCGAGGAGACCGCCATCTTCATGGTCCGACGGAAAGAACCTCGACCCTCGAGCTGCCGGCATACGCTCTGCGCGACTATCTGCGAGTTGGTCTCGACTTTCTTTATTTCCTTGATCTTGATGTTGATCTTCTTGGAAGCATATTTCTGGAGTTCCAGCCCGATGCGCTCGATGTTCGCGCCCTTCTGGCCGATAAGAACGCCCGGCTTCGCCGTATGGATTATGATGGTCACCTTCTGGGGATGCCTGACTATCTCGATCTCTGAAATGTCCGCGTTCTTTGCCTCGGGCAGCTGGTACATCCTCTTGCGGAGCGCCAGATCCTCGTGCAGCGTCTTTGCGTAATCCCTGGGATCGACGTACCAGCGAGACTTCCAATCCTTGTTGATGCCGAGCCTGAGCCCGATTGGATTTACTTTCTGGCCCACCTTACGCCTCCGACCTGGATATTTCGTCGACGACCACGCTGATGTGGCACATCTGCTTGACCAGCATGTCCGCCCTGCCCCGCGCACGGAACCAGACACGGCGCATGCGCGGACCATCGTCAACCCTGAGTTCCTTGACGTACAGCATGTCTTCGCCAAGCTTCCTGTTCTGGTTGAGCGCGTTCGAAGCGGCCGAAACGACGACCTTCTTGATGAGACCCGCGCCTTTCTGGGTCATGTGATCCAGAATGTCGACGGCCTCGTTGTACGGCTTGTTGCGGACGAGATCCGCGACTGGCCTGACCTTGGAAGGCGATGCCCTGAGGTACTTGGCATACGCCGGGTAGCCGGTAATCTTTGCCATATTGGGCACCTATCTCCTGACGGCTTTCTTGTCGGATCCTGCATGGCCTCGGAACACCCGCGTCGGCGAAAACTCGCCGAGCTTGTGCCCTACAAGATTCTCGGTCACGTAGACCGGGATCCAGCTCTTGCCATTGTAGACCGACAACGTAATGCCAACCATCTCGGGAATGATCGTGGAGCAACGGGAGTAGGTCTTGAGGACCTTCTTGTCGCCCGCCTTCGACGCCTCTATAATTTTCTTGTAGAGGCTTTTCTCTATGAACGGACCCTTCTTTATTGACCTGGACACGGTTCGCTCCTATCCTTTCACTTGCGTCGCTTGACGATGAAGCGGCTCGACGGCTTGTGTGGATCGCGCGTCTTGTAACCCTTGCACGGCTGGCCCCATGGCGTAACCGGCTGCTTGTAACCCTTGCCGCGGCCTTCGCCGCCTCCGTGCGGGTGATCGACGGGGTTCATCGCCACGCCTCTCACTCTCGGACGCTTGCCAAGCCAGCGCACACGTCCGGCCTTTCCATAGCGTTCGTTCATGTGGTCTTCGTTGCCCACGCCGCCTATCGTCGCGATGCACTTCTTGAAAACGAGGCGAAGCTCGTTGGACGGAAGCTTGATCGTCACGTAGTCGCCGTCGGAACCGACGATCAGAGCACCGGCGCCGGCAGACCGGGCCAACTGCCCGCCCTTGCCATACGCCAGTTCTATGTTGTGCACCGTGAAACCCACCGGGATATTCTCCAGGGGCATCGCGTTGCCGACTTCCTTCGGAGCCTGCGGGCCGCTCATCACGGGCTGGCCAACCGCGAGGCCGGCCGGCGCTATGATGTAGCGCTTGTCGCCGTCGACGTAATTGATCAGGGCGATGTTCGCGGAGCGGTTGGGATCGTACTCGATCGTGACCACCTTGCCCGGCACTCCGATCTTGTCGCGAAGCCAGTCGAGCTCGCGATACTTGCGCTTATGTCCGCCGCCCTTGCGCCGCACCGAAATGCGGCCGTTGGAAGCGCGGCCTGCGTGTTGCTTCTTGCCCTTCGTCAGAGCCTTCTGCGGCTCGTTGCCGATGGTGAGCGCGTCGTTCACCACCTGCACCCGGTGCCTGAGTCCGGGGGTTATCGGCCGGAATGTCTTGATAGCCATGGTTTTCCCCTATTCCTCTCACGCGCCTTCGAAAGCCTTGATCGTCTCGCCCTTGGCGAGCCGGACCACGGCCTTCTTCCACGCGGAGGTATACCCCGAGCGCGAGCGGAGCCGCTTGGGCTTCCCCTTGACGTTCATGATGTTGCACGAGATCGGGTGCACCTGGAAAAGCCGCTTTACGGCTTCCTTTACCTGGATCTTGGTAGCTCTCGGGTCCACGCGGAACACGTACTGGCCTTCATCACGAAGGACGTTCGTCTTCTCGCTGAGGACGGGCTCTATCAGTATGCTTTCGTACTGCATTGCTCGGCCTTCCTTACTTATCCGCGTAGAATTCGTTGAGGTTCTTCACCGCGGACTCCATCACGATTACGGCCCGTCCGTAGAACAGGTCGTGCGCGCGCAGGCGGTTGAAGGACAGGAAGTGCAGCCAGGGAATGTTGCGCCCCGCGCGCTTCACCATCGCGTCGTCATCCTTGAGGATCACCACGGTCCTCTCGGCCTTGTCCCTCGGGAGAAGCCCGGACAGCAAGGAAACGAGTTCCTTGGTCTTGCCGCTCTCGATCGAGAAATCCTCTACGACCTTCATCGTCGCATTCTGGGCCTTGAGGCTCAGGATGCTCTTCATGGCAAGCCGCTTGGCTTTCTTGTTTATTGAGTACGAATAGTCCCTCGGATGCGGGCCGAAAACGGTGCCGCCTCCTACGAACTGCGGAGCCTTGACGTCTCCCTGGCGGGCGCGGCCGGTACCCTTCTGGGCATACGGACGGCGGTTTGTGCCATGGACATCGGAACGGGTCTTTGTATCTGCGGTGCCGACACGGGCATTGGCGAGTTCGTTGTTGATCGCGTACCAGATCACGTCCTCGTTGATCGGCAACCCGAACACGTCGTCCGACAGCTCGATCGACCGCAGTTCCTTGCCCTGTACGGAAAAGACTTTGCCTTCCATATCAGTCTATCCTCACTTAGCTTTCTTGACGGCAGGACGCACGACGACGACGCAGTTGCGCGGTCCCGGAACGGCGCCACGGATCAGCATGAAGCCATTCTCCACGTCGATCCTGACGAGCTTAAGGTTCTGAACGGTGACGCGCTCTCGGCCCATACGGCCAGGCATCTTCTTGTTCTTGAAGGTCTTGTGCGGGTAGGTGCTCATGCCGGTCGAACCGGGTTCGCGGTGGAACTTGGAGCCGTGAGTATTGCGGCCTCCGGAGAAACCCCAGCGCTTGATCACGCCCTGAAAACCTTTTCCCTTGCTTATGGCGATGACATCGACGAAACGGGTACCCTCGAACAGGGAGACGCCCAATTCCTTGCCTATCTCGGCCTCTTCGGTGAAGTCCCGCATCTCGCGGAGCAACTTCGTCGGAGCCATGCCTTCGGGAAACTGACCTGCGTAGGGCTTGGTTATCTGGATCTTCTTCATATCCTTGCAACCGAGCACGACGGCGTCATAGCCGTCCTTCTCCGCGGTCTTGCGGGCCACGACCTTGTTGGCTTCGACTGCAACAACCGTAACCGGTATAAGCCGGCCGACGTCGTCGAAAACCTGGGTCATCCCGATCTTCTTTCCGATCAAACCAATCATCAATCTCTCCTAAGCGTTGAACAGTACGGTACGAAACCGTCCGTTTACTGCTTGATCTCGACGTCCACACCTGCGGGCAATTCGAGCTTCATAAGCGCATCCATGACGTCGGGAGTCGGGCTCAGAATGTCTATCAGCCTCTTGTGAGTCCGCATTTCGAACTGCTCGCGTGCCTTCTTGTGGACATGCGGTGAACGCAACACGGTGTACTTGCTGATCTTGGTCGGTAGAGGAATCGGTCCTGAAACCTTTGCCCCTGCCCTCTGAACGGTTGTAACGATGGATTTCGCGCTATCGTCGATAAGACGAACGTCGAAACCCCTGAGCCTGACACGGATCCTGTCTTTCATGTGTCCTCCAAAGATCGCTTGCGCAAGCATCCCTCGGGCCGTACCCTGGCGGGCGTGCCCATGAACCCTGACGCTCGAGGTCGTGGAACCTCGCATCGCACGCCGCGGAACCCGCAGACGGCGTCCTATCGTTTTTCGCAGGCGCCACGGCGCCCAGACGATTGGCTCGTGGATAATGACTCAAAGGAAAACAAATGTCAACCCATGCGCAGAGGTTACTTCTCCCGGTCGGTCATGCCGGCTACAAACTGTTTCTGCATGATGACGACGACCAAGGCCGGCGGGATCAGGGCCAAAAGCGTCGTGGCCATGACAATCTGCCATTCGATAAGCACGTCCGCCCCTGAAAGCATGCGGTTTATTCCTATCAGTATCGTGTAATACTCCTGCTTGGTGGTTATCAGGAGAGGCCACAGGTACTGGTTCCATCCGTAGATGAACTGGATGACGAACATCGCCGATATCGGCGTGCGTGTCATCGGCAGCAGGATGCGCCAGAAGAACTGCATCGGCGTGGCGCCGTCGATCTGGGAAGCCTCCGTTATCTCGCGCGGCACGGTCATGAAGAATTGCCTGAACAGGAAGACCGCGGTAGCGGATACCACCATGGGCAGTATCAGGCCGGCATAGGTGTTGAGCAGCCCCAGGTCCGAAACCACCTTGTATGTTGGCATGATACGGACCTCGACAGGCAGCATCAACGTGATGAAAATTGCCCAGAAACAGAATTTCCTCAGCTTGAAGTTGAAGAACACGATCGCGAAAGCCGCGAGCAAAGAAATGACTATCTTGCCTATCGATATGCCCAGGGCCATTATCAACGAATTTTTCAACATCATCAGGGCAGAAGTGCCCAGATTCTCGTTGCCCTCCACGATGGCGCGCGAATAGTTCTCAAGCAGATGGGGCCCGGGCGTCAGGGGCATCGGCGCGGACAGGATATCGGCATTGGTATGTGTCGACGCGACGAAGACGAGCCATATAGGAAACAGAAGTATCGCCATGGCCAATATCAGGAAAACGTGCGGCAAGACCCGCTGCACGGTATTATGCTCGGTCATCACCCGCCTCCTAGTAGTGCACGCGCCGCTCGATGAAGCGGAATTGTATTACGGTCAAACTGATCACCATGATCATCAGGATCACCGACTGCGCGGAAGAACCGCCCAGATCGAGATTGACGTAACCATCGCGCCAGACCTTGTAGACGAGTATGCTTGTTGCCTGTCCAGGTCCGCCGGCGGTCACCTGGTGGACTATCGGGAAGGTCTCGAAAAACCCGTAGACGAGGTTCATCACGAGCAGATAGAAGGTAGTCGGAGACAGGAGCGGGAATATGATTGCCCAGAAGCGCCTAGTCGGGCCTGCGCCGTCTATGGCGGCTGCTTCAACCAGATCGTTGGGCACGCTCTGCAAGCCCGCGAGGAAGAAAACGAAGTTATAGGATATCTGTTTCCAGCTCGCCGCAATAGTGATGAGCAGGAAAGCCTGGTTTGAATTGAGCAGATGGTTCCATTCTATGCCAAGTTTGTGCTTCATTACCCATGCGAGCACGCCTACATTGGGATTGAACATGAAGAGCCACAGGACGCCGGCGATCATCGTCGCCACAGCGTAGGGCCATATCATCATCGTCTTGTAGAACGACGAAAAATGTATCTTCTTGTTGGCCTGTGTCGCGAGAAACAGGGCCACGACCATAGACAGCACGGCTACGGCTCCCGCGAACGCGACGGAAACGCGGAAAGATTCACCATACGCATAGGAAGGATCGGTGAACAACCTGGTATAGTTCTCGAGGCCCACGAAAATGAGATGCCCGCCAAATGGGTCCTGCAGGAAAAACGACTGCCAGACACCCTGCAGCGAAGGCCAGAAAAAAAACACGAAAACGACGACCATTTGCGGCAGGACAAGGAGGTAGGGAAGCCCCTTCGCCCTGAATTCGTATTGTTGAGTCATGAAGCATCCTGTAGTAAAGATCACGGGACCGGTCCAGGACCGGTCCCGTAGTAATGCTGATAGCTGGAATCTTACTTGTTTAGTCGTTCGAACTGGCGAAGCTGGCTATTCCCGTAAAGAACCATGCTGTCCAAGCCGTCTTTCACGGAAATCTTGCCGGCGAGGATGTCTTCCCAGGTCTGGTCCTCAACCTCGCGTATAAACGCGAAGTTACCGAAACGGATGCCCATGGAATTCTTGGTCGGAGCCTTGTTAAGGAGCTGCTTGATCGCGACCTCGGGGCCGGGATTCTTGTCATAGAAGCCCTGTGACTTGGTCAGTTCGTAGGCGGCCGTGGTTATAGGCAGATAGCCGGTGTTCTGGTGCCAAAGCGCCTGGATTTCGGGGGTCGAAAGGAAGGTGAAGAACTGGGCTATTCCCTTGTACTCATCCTTTGACTTGCCGTCGAACACCCAGAGGCTGGCGCCGCCGATGATCGAGTTCTGGGGAGCTCCAGCCACTTCGGGATAGTACGGAAGGCGCGCGACACCGAAGTCGAACTTGCAGGTGTTCTTGAAGTTGGCATAGCCGCCGATTGACTCGAAGTGCATGCCGACCTGGCCCGAGGTAAAGAGCGGATTGGCCTTGTTCTCTCGTCCGCCGTAGATGAATACCTTGTCCTTGGAGAGCTGGTATATGGTCTCGAAATGCTTCTGGATAAGCGGGGTATTGAAGACGAGCTCGGTGCCGAGGCCTTCGAAGCCGTTCGCCTTTGTTCCGAAGGGCTGGTTGTGCCACGCGGAGAAGTTCTCCAGCTGTATCCATGATATCCAGTTGGTTGAGAAGCCGCCCTCCATGCCTGATGCCTTGAGCTTCTTGGCCACTTCGAAGAACTCCGGCCAGGTGACCGGGGGCTTCTCGGGATCAAGCCCTGCGGCGCGGAACGCGTCCTTGTTGTAGTACATCACGGAGGTGGAGGAGTTGAAAGGCAGGGAGAGCATCTCGCCCTTGGAGGTCGAGTAATAGCTCGTGATCGTCGGGATGTAGATCTTCGGATCGAATTTCTGACCGGTTTCCTTCATCAACTGGTATACCGGTTTGATGACCTTGGCTGCCATCATCGTCGCGGTTCCGACTTCGAATACCTGGATGATGGCAGGGGCCGATTTGGCGCGATATGCGGCGATACCGGCGGTCATGGTATCGATGTACGATCCCTTGAATACCGGGTTGATCTTGTACAGGCTCTGGCTGGCATTGAACTTGTCGGCGATTATCTGAACGTATTCTGCGTTCTTGCCGGTCATCGCGTGCCAGAAGTCAAGGCCGATAGGCGCGGCGAAAGCCGATGTCGCGACCAAGCAAAGCGCAAGGATAGCGAACGAAATTCGTTTCATTTCTGCCTCCACTGATTCGATTGTTCGCCCCAATGGGGCGATTTTTAGCAACATATGATTGTAGCCGTTATTGTGGTAGCACGCAACAAAATAATGAAGGAAACCATATAAACTAAAAAGGCCGTTCCTCGCGGAACGGCCCCTGTACTCATGAAATGCTGATTACTCGAGGATATCGGTCACCTGGCCGGAAGCCACGGTGCGGCCGCCTTCGCGGATGGCGAATTTGAGTCCCTTTTCCATGGCGATCGGGTAAATCAGCTCTGCGCTGATCTCGGTGTTGTCCCCGGGCATGACCATTTCCTTGCCTTCGGGAAGGGTGACGGTACCGGTGATGTCGGTCGTGCGGAAGTAGAACTGGGGCCTGTAGCCGGAGAAGAAGGGGCTGTGGCGGCCGCCTTCGGTCTGCGACAGGACGTATATCTGGCCCTTGAATTTGGTATGGGGCGTGATGCTGCCGGGCTTGGCGAGAACCTGTCCGCGCTCCACTTCCTTCTTGTCGACACCGCGAAGCAGGGCGCCGATGTTGTCTCCGGCGCGGCCTTCATCGAGAAGCTTGTTGAACATTTCGATACCGGTGACGACCGTTTTCTTGGTCGGCTTGATGCCGACGATCTCGACTTCCTCGTTGAGCTTTATGATTCCGCGGTCGATTCGGCCGGTCACTACGGTGCCGCGGCCGGATATCGAGAAAACGTCCTCGATCGGCATCAGGTAGGGCTTGTCGGTGACTCGCTCGGGATCCTTGAAATAAGTGTCCATGGCCTCAAGGAGCTCCTCGAGGCACTTGGTCGCTTCGGCGTCGTCAGGCTCGGTCATCGCCTTGAACGCGGAACCCTTGATTATCGGGATCTCGGCTCCGGGGAACTTCTGGAAGGTAAGGAGATCCCGGACTTCCTCTTCCACGAGCTCGACAAGCTCGGGATCGTCAAGCAGGTCGATCTTGTTGAGGAAGACGATTATGGCGGGGACGCCGACCTGGCGGGCAAGGAGGACGTGCTCGCGGGTCTGGGGCATCACGGAGTCTGGAGCGGAAACGACCAGGATGGCGCCGTCCATCTGGGCGGCTCCGGTGATCATGTTCTTGATATAGTCGGCATGGCCAGGGCAGTCGATGTGGGCATAGTGGCGCTTGTTCGACTGGTACTCAAGGTGCCTGGTGTTGATCGTGATACCGCGAGCCTTCTCTTCGGGTGCGTTATCGATATCGTCATACTTCATGACCTTGTCGCCGAATTTCTTGCCACAATACATCGTGATCGCGGCGCTCAGCGTCGTCTTTCCATGGTCAATGTGCCCGATCGTACCGACGTTCATATGCGGTTTGGTACGCTCGAATTTCTCTTTAGCCATCGTATCCTCCTAGCCTGGTATTTAAGAAAAGGGAGGCTGGCGCCGCGCGCAAGCCTCGCTATTATAGTTGGCCTGGGCGACCTTTTCAAGGGTCGCGCCGGGGGCCACGAGCCTCCCCGCCTTACCAGCGGTAGTGGGCGAACGCCTTGTTCGCTTCCGCCATGCGGTGCGTGTCTTCCCGCTTCTTGACGGCGGTTCCGGGGCTGTTGAAAGCGTC
>PGXR01000087.1 GCA_002839245.1 Spirochaetae bacterium HGW-Spirochaetae-7
GATAGTCAAGCTGGATCCAGGCCAGGCGTCCTTCAGGGTGGAACTCGCCAGGCTTTACCGAGAATCCGGCGACACCGCTTCGGCCGTCAACGAACTCGAGCAGTACCTGGTCTCCCGTCCCAAGGACCTGGCCGCCAGGATAGAGCTCGCACGATGCCTCGGAGACAAGGGTGACCACGAGCACGCGGCACAGATTCTCCGCGAGATAGTCGACACTAATCCAGACAATGCCGAAGCCTGGCTCGAGCTGTCCGCGGCATACAACGCCCTGGGCGACAAGGACCGCGCGGTCGAGGCCGCGGACAGGCTCGTCAACCTCCGCGGAGGACGAGGCACCAACGACGACATGAATGGCCTGACCGACTCGATCGAGAATTACGAAAAGGCGGTCCGGTCATATTCTTCAGACATGCGGGAAGCCTGGGACAAGAACATCAAGGTATTGAGGGACGCGTTGAGGACGGACTCCGCGGGCGGAACCGAGACCGGCGCGCAAGGCGAGGATGCCGAAGCGCTTTTCAACCTGGGCACCGCGGACGCCATACCGGTCGACGAGGCCGAAGAGCTGATATTCCTCGACGAGCGAGAGGAGCCCCTCGACGGCGTCGACGAACCAGACGAGGACGAAGAGCCGGCAGAATTGGATGACGACGAGGGGCATCGCATCGACGCGTTGCTCGACGGCCAGGAACTGTACGAGGCGGGGCCTCCCAAAGCGGGCGACAGTCGCTCCCCGGCGCCTGAACAGGCGCCCGAAGCGCCTCAGCAGCAGGCTCCGATGCCTCAGCAGCAGGCTCCGATGCCTCAGCAGCAGGCTCCGATGCCTCAGCAGCAGCCACCGATGCCTCAGCAGCAGCCACCGATGCCTCAGCAGCAGGCTCCGATGCCTCAGCAGCCGATTCAGTATCCCACCTTTCCCCCGTATCCGCCCTTCCCGCCGTACCCAATGCCACCACCTTCCAAGGCCCGTCCGAAACCTCCCAGCCTCGAACCCCTCGAGCTGTCCCAGCCTCTCGAGGATCCGGGAATCGACGAGGAGGAGAGCCTGGAGTATATCGATGAACCTGAATTCGACGACGGCCTGGACCTTGAAGAGTTGCCTGACGAAAACCTTCCTGCAGAGCCTGACTCCGTCGATGCGCCTGACGACGTGACCCTCGAGGAAGAGGACGAGTTCCCGGAAGCCAGGCCTGAACCGGAACTGGAACCAGAGCCCGAGGCAATGCCTGACAAGCCGGTCATTCCGGAACCGGAACCGGAACCGGAACCGACCCCCGCAGAGCACCCTCGGCGCCGTGCCACTGACCGCGAGGAAGAGCTGGAGTCCGGGAAGGAAGCCATCGATCCCCTGGGAGAAGAAGCCGCCAAGCTCTACCGGTACCTGAAAGACCTCAGCCAGGCCCTTCCCGAAGACAAGCGCGAAGCCATGGAGAAGAGCGGCGTCTCGGCCAAGCTCGATGCCATCATCGACCGCGTAACACAGCCACCAGACACCGTAGAGCCAGCAGTCAACGTCGAGCCACCCGCGCAGGGGCCCAGGATGCCGGCAAAGCCCGCGTCCAAGCCAAAGCCTGACAGGAAAACGATCCCAACCGAAATCCTCGGGGTTCCCGTCTCGCCCCGCCTCGCCAAGCTGATAGAATTCATGCGACGGGAGAAAAACAATGCCGGGAAACGCTAACATCCTCCGCATCAAGGCCTACATCGTTTCGATGCCGAGCCTGCCCACCACCGTCGCCAAGGTGATGGAAATATGCAATAATCCCAAGACAAGCCCGACAGACCTTGACAAGGTAATCTCGCTCGATCCGGTCCTGATGGGCAAGGTCCTCAAGCTTATCAACTCCGCCTACTACGGCCTCCAGAACCAGGTGACGAGCCTCGTACGCGCGATCATCATGCTTGGCGTCAACACGGTCAAGAATCTCGCCCTCAGTACCGCCATCCTTGACAAGCTCGTCGACAAGTCGGGATTCAGGGCGCTCAACATGGAAGGCTTCTGGCGCCACTCGCTCTGCGTCGGCGTCGTCGCCAAGATGATCGCCAGGAAAAAAGGCGTCGCGGTCCAGCGGCTCGACGAATTCTTCGCCGCCGGACTTCTCCACGACATAGGCAAGATCCCGCTCAACAACGCGCTGGCCGACGAGTACGTGCGGGCGATGGCCCTGGCCGACCACGAGCGCATACCAATACACCTGGCGGAGAAGCGCAGCATAGACATCGACCACGCCGAGACCGGATCGATGATCGCGGACGCCTGGCACCTCGACGGTCCCATAGCCGACGCGATCCGCTTCCATCACGATGTGATGCAATACGAAGGCAAGAACGCGGACATCGTACTTGCCGTGGCGGTGGCCGACTATTACGCGAGCAGGGAGGGCATAGGTTTTTCCGGCTGCCTCTACCCGGAGAAGATAGCTCCCGAGGTATTCGACAGGCTCGGCGTTCCCAAGGCCTGGCTTGAGGAGATCGACGCCGCCGTCACTGCCGAAATCGAAAAGGCCTCGATATTCCTCAAGATAAAGTAGGTTCCCAGGTGAAAAAACCTGCACAAAAAAAACCAGACGCGAGCACGGGCAAGGCGCGCGGTCAAAAAAGTACCATGGCGGCGCTGCGTTCAAGCGAGGCTAAGTACAGACTGCTGTCCAGCCAGCTGGAAGCAATAATCGACGCCATCCCGGGTCTCGTCTTCTACAAGGACGACAGGAACAACTTCATTCGGGTCAACAAATACCTCGCCGAGGCCCAAAAAAAAAGGAAGGAAGAGCTCGAAGGCGTCAGCCTGTACGACCTCTATCCCCGGGAAGAGGCGGAATTATACTACCAGGACGACCTGGCCGTCCTGGCTTCAGGATTGCCCCGACTGAACATCGAGGAACCATGGGATACTCTGGACGGCACCCGGTGGGTCACCACCAGCAAGATTCCGCTGATCGGTGACGACGGACGGCGAGTGGGCATCATCGGGATATCGCTGGATATCACCGAGCGCAAGCAGTCCGACCGGCTGATCCAGGAGCTGATCCAGCGGCTGGAGAAGGAAAAGGCCCACGCCCAGTTGAACGCGTTGACCGACGGACTGACCGGAATCCTCAACCGTCGATATTTCGACGAGACCCTCAAGAAGGAATTCTCAAGGGCAAAGCGCTTCGGCAACTCGCTAACGCTTATCATGATGGATATCGACAATTTCAAGAATTTCAATGATCGCTACGGCCACGTCTCGGGTGACGATTGCCTCAGGCAGGTCGCGACCGCTCTCAAGATAATCATAGGTAGAGCTCCCGATTTCGTGGCGCGTTATGGCGGCGAGGAGTTCGCGGTCGTACTGCCCGACACCGACCTGGAAGGAGCCGTTATAGTCGCCGAACGCCTCCGCAAAGCGGTCATGGCTCTCGGCATCCCGCACGACAAGTCCGATGCCGCCGCACAGGTAACGATAAGCCTCGGCATCGCGACCGTTTTTCCGGAGACGGTTAAGTCGCCCGAAGGGATAATCGAATTGGCTGACAAGGCCCTGTATCGAGCCAAGCATAACGGGCGCAATCGTTGCGAGGTTGCGCTGGAAAAGGGAGCGTCCGGTGACTCCGGCCTGCGGGATACCAGTGGCTTCGTCAGGCTCGTCTGGCACTCCTCCGACGCATCCGGGAATTCTTTGATAGACAGCCAGCATCGACGGCTGTACACGCTCGCCAACAAGACCCTGGCGACGAAGCTTGCCGGGTGCGAAACCAGCGCATGCCTTTCGCACATGGCCGAGCTGGTAGCAGAAATAGAGCTGCACTTCAAGGATGAAGAAAAACTGCTTTTTTCCGCCAGGTACCCGGCGGCCGCCGAGCACCGGAAGATCCATGCGGAACTGGTACTGAAGGCGAAGCATCTTATGGACAGGCTCGCCGGCGACGAGCTGTCCGTTGGGGATTTGTTCAATTTCATGGCGGATGACATGATTTCAAGGCACATGCAAATCGAAGACAGGAAATTCTATCCGTATTTCAGGCAAGAGGCATGATCGGGGGACATCGATGTTCAGCGTGAAGATTTGGGGCGACCGCGGGTCGATGCCGGTACCGGGTCCGGATACCGTCGTGTTCGGCGGCAATACCTCCTGTCTGGAAATACGGTGCGGAAAGCGCCTCATCGTCATTGACGCAGGTTCAGGCATCAGGAGCCTGGGCGATTGGCTTGTCCGCAACGAGCTCAGGAACGGCCCCATCAATGCCGACGTTTTCCTGACGCATACGCACTGGGACCACATCATGGGCTTTCCGATGTTCACGCCGATATACGTGCCGGGCACCACGTTGCGCGTCCACGGACCGGTCAACTTCGAGGACGAGACGCTCGAGCAGATCATAGGTTCTCAGTTGTCATACCGGTATTGGCCGGTCAGGCAGGATGAGCTCGCGGCGAAGATAACGTACCAAAGCCTCAAGGAAACCGAGGTCGATCTCGGAGACGGCATAGTCGTAAGGACCAAATACCTCAACCACCCGGTGCTGTGCCTGGGCTACAGGATCGAGTACGAGGGCAAGGCCTTCGCGACGGCCTACGACCACGAGCCTTTCAGCAACCTTTTCCCCACCGATCCCGCCGATCCCGATTACGATCCCCAGATAGCCCAGGAAGGCGACGCCGCGGCCAGCGAGGAGAACGAGAGGATAGAGTCGTTCTACCGCGCCGTAGATCTCTTGATCCATGACACGCAGTACACCGCCAAGGAGTTCAAGGCTGGCAAGATCGGATGGGGCCACTCGTCCTTCGAGTACGCCATCAACGCGGCGAACAGGGCGCGCGTCAAGAGGCTGCTCCTTTTCCACCACGACCCCAACCGCTCGGACGCGGAGCTCCAGGAGCTCGAGCTTTTCTACCAGGAGAAGATCAGGGGCAAGAGTAGCCTCCGCCTCGACGCAAGCCGCGAAGGCATGACGGTCAACCTGTAACACCGTCTACGCGGCCGGCTGGGCTGGCAAAAGGCGCGGCCTTGACAGGCATCGCCCATGCGAGGACAATCCGCGTCAATGAAGGATACTCTTGGCACCTTGTCCCGCGTCCGCAACGCGACGAAGAACGGATTGTCGTCCGGTCTTAAGACCGCGCTCTTCCTCGTCAGGATCATGGTGCCGGTCAGCTTGGCCGTGGCCCTGCTCAAGTGGAGCGGCGCCCTGGCATGGGCCGCAAAATTCCTCGCTCCGGCGATGCAGCTGATCGGCGTGCCAGGAGAAGCCGCGCTCGTGCTCGTCAGCTCCATGCTCCTCAACAACTACAGCGCCATCGCCGTCATCGAGACGCTGCCGCTGACGATACGCGAGGTGACGATACTCGCGATCATGTGCCTTACGGCCCACAACCTCATCATCGAGACAGCGGTTATGAAGAAATCCGGCTCGTCCGCCATCAAGATGATAGTGTTGCGCGTCGGCTGGGCCTTCGCGGCGGGATATGCCTTGAACGCCGTATTGCCTGCCGGCAGGATCGATGCGCTCGTGGCCGCGGATCCCGGGACGGCGGCGACAGCATTCCTTCCGATGCTGTCCGCCTGGGGACTATCGACGGTAAAGCTCGTAGCAAAGATCCTGATCCTCGTGCTCTCGATCATGATCGGCCAACGACTGATGGAAGAATTCCGCATTACGGACATGCTGTCGAGGCTTACCGCGCCCGCGATGCGCATATTCGGGCTCCCGCACAGCGCAAGCTTCCTGTGGATCGTCATCAACATAGTCGGCTACGCCTACGGAGCCGCCATCATCATGGAGCGCGTCAAGGACGGCAAGATGAAGCCGCAGGAAGCCGACCTTTTCAACCATCATGCCGCCCTGAGCCACAGCCTCCTCGAGGACACCGCGCTGTTCATGGCGATAGGAGTGCCGCTGTTCTGGATTACCGTGCCGCGCCTCGCCATGGCCCTGGTCGTGGTATGGTTCGAGCGATTCCGGCGCCAGCGCTTCAGGCGGTCTTTCAAGGCCGGTACGGCCTAGATTCCCTAGAACAGCAGCCAGCCTGAAAAGGCACCGGCTATCGAGACGATTCCCGCCAGCTCGAGGATCGCCAGCGCGGCAATGATTCCCAGCAAGGCTAGCCTGGCAGGGGTCGCGAACCTGTGTCGCAGAATCAAGGGCGGCAGCGCCAGGGCGGCGGCGAGTGCCGCCATCAGGCCGACGCTCCAGGCCTTGGCCATCCCGGGATTCGATACGACCAGCGACCTGACGAGGAAACCGAGCCTAAACGCCGCGGCGTTGAAGGCCGTCATCCGTCCAAGCGCCATCGACAGGCCAATCACGACGAGCAATGCCCCTGATACAGTTTTTACTCCGCGGCCATGGCGTTTGAACCAGGCCCATAGCGGCGCGAGCCTTTCGAAGAACAGCCCCGCGGCGATGAACGGCAAGGCCAGACCGGCCGAATACACCGAAAGGAGCAAAGCGGCCTTCGCCACGCCTCCCGAGCGGGCAGCCATGAACAGTATCGAGGCGAGTATCGGCCCGACGCACGGCGTCCAACCCGCGCCGAACGCCATGCCGACCAGCATGGCTCCCGCGGCGCTTGTCGGGCGGCCAACCACCCTGGCCCTGACCTCGGCGCCAAGAAATCGCAGGAAGTCGAAAATGGTGTTGAGCCCGAGCACGACGAGCACCGAACCGGCGACAATGGACAGCGCCCTGCCGGACCGCCCGGCGAACAGCATGCCGCTACCGGAGAACACCATTCCAAGGGTCACAAAGACCACCGAGAAACCGAGGACGAAGAACAGCGTCCGGTAGAATACGCCCGCCCGCTTCGTGCCCGAACGCAGCTCGTCGGTGCCGGCGCCGCTCAGGAACGACAGGTAACCTGGTATCAGCGGCAGGATGCACGGCGACAGGAACGACAGAACGCCGGCGCCGAACGCGACCGCCAGTGAAATATCGATCACGGCAGGCGTTCCGCCAGCTCGCGGAACAGCGCCAGCACCTCGGGTCCGTCATACGACCTGGCACCGACGAGGCCCGCGATGGCTCGCCCCTGCTTGTCGAGCACGAATGTCGTCGGTATGCCCCGGCTGGCAAACGGCGCCGAAGCGGCCCCGCTCTCGTCGAGGTACATCGGGTAGCTGTACGGATTCTCCTTGAGGAAGCCGGCGACCGTTCCTGGCTTCTCGGCGACGCTTATGGCCATCACCTCGAATGCGGCGCCTTTCAGCTTGTCGCTCAGGACCTGGATCGAGGGCATTTCAGTACGGCACGGCGGACACCAGGTAGCCCAGAAATTAAGGAGGACAACCTTGCCCGCCTTGTCGGCTACGGAAGTCTGTACACCCTTGAGGCTAAGTACCGACACCGGCGGCAACGGCTCCGGGGAGGGAAATACATAGAAGCCCAGCTTCTCGAAGCGTTCTGCGTACCACGGCGCGTTGGATATGGACGCTTCGGCGATGCC
Source organism: Spirochaetae bacterium HGW-Spirochaetae-7 (assembly GCA_002839245.1). Classification (GTDB taxonomy): domain Bacteria; phylum Spirochaetota; class Spirochaetia; order Treponematales; family UBA12059; genus SZUA-370. The sequence continues at coordinate 7,423 of PGXR01000087.1, forward strand.
GGAGATTCCCGCAGGCGCAGCGGCACGTGGAGGGCTGACGGGCTCCGGCCTCGAGCACGACAGAGCGACGAGCGCGACGACTGTCAGGGTGACAGCCTTGTACGGTTTCTTCATTATGACTCCTTGCCGCCGAGGTTCATCGGCCCTCGAGCAATATAGAAAAAGTACTATATCTCATGGAGCGAAACAAGCGGAGCAGCCCGCATAGTCGAAAGGAGCATTTTTCATTATACTCGTCTAGGGTCGGCCGGTATCGCCCGCTTGTGTCGAAGCCCCCCGAATTGCAGAACATCAGAGGAGAAACCATGCACTTGGCAAACCAGATATACTGTCGCAACGAAGATGATGACGAAGAGGAAGACAAGGTACCCAAGGGACCGGACGCGCTCGCGGAACGACTGCTGGAGACCAGGACCATACTGCTATCCGGACAGGTGAACAAGGAGCTGGCCGAACGCGTGATCAGGCAGTTGTTGCTGCTGGAAGCCAAGAGCTCCGATCCCATCAAGGTGATGATTGACTCCCCCGGCGGCGACGTCGATGCTGGCTACGCCATTTTTGACATGGCGCGCTTCGTCAGGCCTGACGTCTGGATGATTGGCATGGGCCTGGTCGCGAGCGCCGGCGCGCTCATCCTGCTCGCCGCCCCCAAGGAGCGACGCGTCGCCTTCCCCAATTCGCATTACCTGATACACCAGCCGCTCTCCGGTCTCCGGGGCGTGGCGACGGAAATAGAGATACACGCCCGCGAGCTCGAGAAGACCCGCGACAGGCTGAACAAGCTGATCGCCAGCGAAACCGGCCAGCCGATCGAACGCGTTGTCAAGGATACAGACCGCGACTACTGGATGAGCGCCGATGACGCGGTCGCCTACGGTCTCGTCTCCAGGATAGCCGCAACCAGGGACCAGCTCGGCCTGTAGCGCACGCCCCGTCCTCGCCCCGGCGCAAGCGCCGGGGTCCGTGGCCCCGTATACGGATGGAGAGACAACTCCATGAATCCGGCGGGGCCACGCCCCGTCAAAAGGGGCCGACAATGAAAGCACGTCGATGCATCCTCCTTGTATCCCTGCCGCTGATCACGATGGCGTGTGCCCGTTGCGCGATGAACCCGGCGGTGCCGAACGGAATCGTGCTGATGTCATACAACCTCCAGACGCTGTTCGACCCCGTGGACCAAGGCGGTGAATACCCGGAATTCAAGGTCGCCGGCGGTAGCTGGGACGAAAAACTATACCGCACAAGGCTGTCCGCGCTCGCTGCAGCCATGCTCGCCGGCGGCGTGTGCGCCGCCGGTCCTGCCCCCGACGTGATAGTCGTGCAGGAAGCCGAGAACGGGAGGGTCCTGCGGGACCTGGCATCCGCCGCCGGCGGCTATCCCTACGTCGTCGCGTCTCCCGACGAGGACTCGTCCCTCGCCTGCGGCATACTGTCCCGCTGGCCGCCGGTCTCGGCCAAGGCCCACAGGGCACGGTCGCCAGACGGCTCCCCGCCGTCGGCGGCTCGGTACATCCTGGAGGTTGAACTCGATGTCGACGGCCGCCGACTGGTAATCCTGGCCGTCCACCTCAAGAGCAAGCTGGGCGGCGCTGCCGAAACCGAACCGGAGCGGCGGGCGGCGGCGGCGCTTGTCCGCGATATCGCCCGCTCGAAAACCGCTGCCGACCCTTCGCTCGCGCTGCTGGTCATGGGTGACTTCAACGAGAACCCCGACGAATTCCAGCGAGTCGGCGGCTCGTATCCCACCGCGATGATGGCGCCCGATGCCGGAGATGGCCAGTGGCTCACGATCGATGGCGATCGATCTTCCGTCTCGCAAGGAGGCGGAGTCTTCGCGTTGTTCAGTCCCTGGGACGAGGCTGGCGGCTACAGCTACCGCTTCCAGGGCGAGACAGAGCGTATCGACCATATCCTTCTGTCGCCTTCGCTGGTCTCCGGGGCCGGGTGCCCGTTCAGCTTCGATTGCTTCAGCGCCGCGCCCCCGGAGTTTGCCGTCGACGGGCAGGGTACGCCGATCCGGTGGAACACCGGCACGGGCTCCGGCTATTCCGACCACCTGCCGATCAGCGCCCGCCTGTCGATGACGCATTAGCCGGCAGAAGCCGCGCTTGTCGGGCATGGCTATTCGAGATATTTAAAACACGCCCTCAACTTATTGAGCCCATTATTGTTAATTATTATTATCATGTCTTTGACAGTCACGGTCAGCGCGTGGTACAAAGGTACGGTATGGAAGGCCGCCCGCTGATCGCACAGAGCGATCAATCACTCCTACTCGATGCCCACGATCCAGCCTTCGACCAGGCACGAGCGGAGCTTTCGGCCTTCGCGACCCTCGAAAAGAGTCCGGAGCACTTCCACACCTACCGCCTGGACGCATTGTCGCTATGGAACGCCGCCAGCGCCGGACTGTCCGCGGACTCGGTCGTCGCGACGATGGAGCGCTGGACACGGTATGAATTGCCCCCCTCGCTCGGTCAGTCCGTCCGGGAAACGATGTCCCGCTTCGGGCTCGTCGTGCTTTCCGCCGGCCCCGACGACACGACGCTCCGCCTTTCGTGCGAGGATCCGTTCGTGCGCGCCGAGATGCACGCGTCCCGCAGGCTCGGCAAGTACCTGGAACCCGAAGGCGACGGCTTCCTGGTCGCGCTCACCGAACGCGGCACGGTCAAACGGGAACTGATCAAGCTTGGCTGGCCGGCGCTCGACGAAGCACCTCTCGTTGACGGCGACCCGTTCAGCCTCGAACTCAAGAGCTCGCGGCTGAATGGCGCAGGCTTCGGGCTTCGTGCCTACCAGGAGGACGCGGTACGGGCCTTTACCGGCCGCGGAGCGCCGGGAACCGGCTACGGCGTCGTCGTGATGCCGTGCGGCGCTGGCAAGACTATCGTGGGCATGGCCGCCATGGCCGCCATCGGCCGCAAGACGCTCATAATCACGACTAACGTCGCGGCCGTCCATCAGTGGATGGACGAACTCCTGGACAAGACGTGCGTCTCCCGTGCCGACCTCGGCGAGTACACCGGCGCGGCCAAGGACGTCAGGCCCATCACCATTGCGACATACCAGGTGCTGACCTGGCGGCCAGACAAGGAATCCGACTTTCCCCACTTCGACTTGTTCCGCAGGGAACGCTGGGGACTGATCATCTACGACGAAGTCCACCTGCTCCCGGCTCCTGTCTTCAGGGTCGTGGCCGAGATCCAGGCGATACGCAGGCTTGGCCTGACCGCCACGCTGATACGCGAGGACGGCCTCCAGGAAGACGTCTTCAGCCTCATCGGGCCAAAGCGCTACGACGTCCCGTGGAAGGAACTCGAAGCCAAGGGCTTCATCGCCGAGGCCTTCTGCCGCGAGATTCGCGTACCCATGTCGGACCGCGACAGGCTACGCTACGTCGCCTGCTCGACGAGGGAGCGGCACCGCGTGGCTGCCGAGAATCCAATCAAGTCCAGGGTCGTCCGCGAGCTCATAGACAACCATTCCGAGGACCTCGTGATGGTCATAGGCCAGTTCCTCGACCAGCTCCACAAGCTCGCGGCCGAGCTGAACGCGCCGCTTATCACCGGAGCCACGCCGAATCCCGAACGCGAGCGCATCTATGCCGACTTCCGGGCCGGCAGGGTCCGCGTCATCGTCGTGTCGCGGGTGGCCAACTTTGCCATCGACCTGCCCGACGCTTCGGTGGCGATCCAGGTTTCAGGCACCTTCGGATCGCGGCAGGAGGAAGCCCAGCGCCTTGGCCGGGTCCTGAGACCCAAGGCGAAGAACTCCTATTTCTATTCGATCGTATCGCGCTATAGTGTCGAAGAAGAGTATGCCGACAACCGGCGTAGATTCTTGACGGAACAGGGCTATCGATACACCATCGAAGCCTGGGAGGAGTCTGAATGGGTGCCGACGAATTAGGCCGCTGGAGGGATGCGCTGATCGTCGACAGGGACGACTCCCTCATCGACGCGGCGAAGCGATGGCTTGGACCGGTCAA
>PGXR01000088.1 GCA_002839245.1 Spirochaetae bacterium HGW-Spirochaetae-7
GTCGAGGAGGTCATCCCCGAATCGCAGGGTTCGGGCAACTCCGACATCTCGACGCTCGGAGCGCTCGGGGGCTTCGCGCTGATGATGTTCCTGGACGTGGCGCTGGGATAAGCAGCCGAGCTTGACAGCCAAGGATGCGCAGTCTAGTATTGTTTCCATCGTGAAGAACGAAAAAACAAGGTTGTTGGTCATTTTCGAGGACGAAAAAGAGAATCTCGAGGCCATAGCGAAAAACATCAAGACGCAGGTCGGTTCCAAGGCGCTGGTCAAGACCCGTCCAGCCTCAGAGGTAGCCATAGCGGAGATTCTCGCCGCCGACGTCTACGCATTCGGCGTGGAGAATCCGTCTTCACACGCGTGGGCGGAGGTCAAGCGGTTGCTCGCGGGGATGAACCTGGCGGGCCGCAAGGCAGGCTTCTTCGCATCGCGCGCAGGCGTCGTCGACAAGCTCAAGGCGGCCTTGCTGCCGGCTGAACTCATCGTCGCGGAAGAGGATCTCGTCGCGGAGCAAGCCGAAGGAACGGGTCCGTGGATCCAGGCGCTCATCGCGGCTCGATAAGGCTCAACCGCTCCTTTCACATCATCGACACACGAGGTGCATATGTCCGCAGGGTTCAATCTAGACGACGCCATCAGGAAGGTGCCGGATTTCCCCAAGCCCGGAATTCTTTATTACGACATCACGAGCGTACTGGCCAATCCCGACGCCTTCCGCTACTGCATCGACTCGATGGTCAGGCTGTATAAATCGGCCAGAATCGACGCCGTAGCGGGTATAGAGTCCAGGGGTTTCATCTTCGCCGCGCCGCTCGCCGACAGGCTCGGCGTCCCCCTCATACTGGTGCGCAAGAAAGGCAAGCTGCCGGGCAAGACCCTGTCGCGGAGCTACAGCCTTGAATACGGCACCGCCGAGATAGAAATCCACGAAGCGGACATACCCAAAGGCGGCAAGGTCCTCCTGGTCGACGACCTCATAGCGACCGGCGGCACGCTGCGCGCCGCCGCCGACGTCTTCATCCAGGGCGGGGCCATACCCGTGGGCGTCTTCAGCGTCATCGGCCTGCCTTTCCTGCATTACGAAACGACCCTCGCGGGCCTGGCGGTCAATACGCTCATCGAGTATTTCGGAGAATAGGAGTCCCCATGTCTATTGCACTCGTCAAGAACGGCGGCTGGAACGCAAGGCGCGGGCCGGTCGTGCTCGTCATCATGGACGGGGTGGGATACGGGAAATATTCCGAAGGCGACGCTGTCGCCGATGCCAATATGAAGAGCTTCAGGGCGATGGAAGGCTCCTGCCCGGCCACCAGGCTCAAGGCCCATGGCCTGGCGGTAGGATTGCCTTCGGACGACGACATGGGAAACAGCGAGGTCGGCCACAACGCCATCGGCTGCGGCCGCGTCTACGCCCAGGGCGCCAAGCTCGTCTCGGCGTCGATAGCGAGCGGGGCGATGTTCTCCGGCGACACCTGGAAGCGCCTGACGGCCAAGCTCAAGGCAGGCGACGGCAAGACGCTCCATTTCATCGGGTTGTTCTCCGACGGCAACGTGCACTCGCACATAGACCACCTCAAGGCGATGATAACCAGGGCCAAGGCCGACGGAGTCCGCCGCGTCCGCGTCCACATCCTGCTTGACGGACGCGACGTCGGCGAGCAGAGCGCTCTCGTCTTCCTGGAGCCCTTCGAGGCCTTCCTCGCCGGTCTTTCCGGCGGCGGTTTCGACTTTCGCATCGCCTCCGGAGGCGGCAGGCAATACATAACGATGGACCGCTACGGCGCCGACTGGTCCATGGTCGACCGCGGGTGGAACGCCCACGTGCTCGGCAAGGGCGCCCGCTTCTCGAGCGCAAAGGAAGCCGTCCTGCACTACCGCGCCGAGAACCCGGCCCTGATAGACCAGGACATGCACGAGTTCGTCATCGAGCAGGATGGCAAGCCCATAGGAACAATCAACGACGGCGACTCGGTGATCTATTTCAACTTCCGGGGAGACCGCGCCCTGGAGATCACGGCGGCCTTCGAGAACGACGACTTCGACAAGTTCGACCGTGTCCGCAGGCCGAAGGTCGAGTACGCCGGCATGATGGAATACGACGGCGACATGCACGTGCCGAAAACCTACCTCGTCACGCCGCCGGCGATAGACCGGACCATGGGCGAATACCTCGCCGGCTCGGGCGTACCGATGCTCGCCATATCCGAAACCCAGAAGTTCGGCCACGTGACCTATTTCTTCAACGGCAACCGCACGGGCAAGTTCGACGAAAAGCTTGAGGATTACGTCGAGATAAAGAGCGACCTCGTACCCTTCGAACAGCGCCCGTGGATGAAGACGGCAGAAATCACCGATACCGTCATCAAGGCGATCGAGAGCGGGAAATACCGCTTCATCAGGCTCAATTTCCCGAACGGGGACATGGTCGGGCACACGGGCGTCTACCAAGCCGTAGTCTGTGGGCTCGAAGGCATGGACCTGCAGCTTGGCCGCCTGAAAAAAGCCGTGGCCAAGGCCGGCGGCGTGATGATTCTGACGGCTGACCACGGCAATTCGGACGACATGTACGAACATGACAAAAAATCCGGTGCCGTGACCATCAAGGCCGACGGCGAACCCCGGGCCAAGACCAGCCACTCGCTCAACCCCGTGCCATGCGTCATTTTCGATCCCGAATCAAAGGGCGAATACAAACCCGGACTCCGCGAAGGCCTGGGCATCAGTTCATTGGCCGCCACCTGCATCGAGCTCCTCGGCTTCGTTGCGCCCGACGGCTACGACCCATCGGTGCTCGTCCCGGCCGTGTAACAGGACGAATCGGCCATGCTGGAAATAGAACTCAAGGCGAGGGTGCGCGACAAGGCGGCCGTCGAGGCGAAGGTCGGTTCCTTCGCCCGCTTTCTGCGATCCTTTGACAAATTCGACGAGTACTGGCACGGCCCTCTCTGGCGCGATGACCGCGGCGCCAGGGGCTTCCGCCTCCGCAAGGAAGGCGAGTCATGCGTCGTCACCTTCAAGCGGAAAAATATCGCCCTTGGCATCGAGCTGAACCACGAGACCGAATTCGAGGTATCGGACGCCGCCGCGTTCGAAGCACTGGTCGAGAGGATCGGCTGCGAACCCTTCTACAGCAAGCGCAAGACGGGTAAGGCCTGGGACTACAGGGGCTGCACCATCGAAATCCTGGACGTGGTCGGCCTCGGCAGCTTCATCGAGATTGAACGGCTTCTCGAGCACGATGACCCCTCCAAGACGGACGCCGCGAGAAAAGAACTCTTGTCAGTGCTCTCGATGGCCGGAATTCCGGAAAGCGATATAGAAACAAGACGCTGGTCAGAAATGCTTTTTGAACTCAAGAATCATGAGGATAACAAGGAACAACCATGAGCGATAAACTGATATTCAAAAAAGACGGCAGGATGGATGAAGTCAGGCAGGCCAAGGCCGAGGGCTGGTACCCGTATTTCCGCCCCATCGAGGCATACCACGGCTCCAGGGTCGTGATAGGCGGCCGCGAGATGATCATGGCCGGCTCCAACAATTACCTCGGGCTTTCCCACGACTCGCGCGTCAAGGAAGCCGCCATCGAGGCCATACGCGAGTACGGCACGAGCTGCTCCGGTTCCCGATTCATGAACGGGACGCTGGCCCTGCACGAGAAGCTGGAGCGGGAACTCTCCCGTTTCACCGGAAAGCAGGCTGCGTTGACGTTCTCGACCGGCTACCAGGCCAACCTCGGAGGCATTTCGTCGCTGCTGTCCAAGACCGACCACGTGATATCCGACAAATACAACCACGCTTCCATAATGGACGGCATCTTCCTGTCGCGGGGCCTGACCGGCGGCGTGCAGGTACACCGCTACCCCCACGGCGACATGCAGCGCCTTGAAAAAGTGCTGGCGGCAATCCCGGAGGACGAACCCAAGCTCATAGTCACTGACGGCGTATTCAGTATGGAAGGTGACATAGTCGACCTGCCTTCGCTCAAGAAGATAGCCGACAGCCACGGCGCCGGCGTCTACCTCGACGAGGCCCACGCCATCGGCACCATCGGGGCCACCGGCAGGGGCACCATGGAGCACTTCGGCTCTACCGACCTCGCCGACGTCGTCATGTGCACTTTCTCCAAGTCCTTCGGCTCGATAGGCGGCTTCCTGGCCGGCGACGAGGATACGATAGAGTACATCAAGCATACCGCCCGCTCGCTGATATTCTCCGCCAGCATGCCTCCGGCCAACATCGCGACGGTGCTCAAGACCCTCGAGATAATCGAGGCCGAACCCGAGCGGATCCACAGGCTGCAGCGGATAGCCGTCAAGATGATCGAGGGTTTCAGGACCATAGGCTTCAACATAGGCTCGGCAGAGACTCCCATAATACCGCTGACGATAGGCGACGACGCCAAGACCTTCCTCCTGTGGAAGGCCCTCTTCGAGCGCGGCGTCTACGTGAACCCGGTCATATCCCCGGCCGTCCCCGCCAACCGCGCCCTCCTGCGCACGTCGTTCATGGCCATCCATACCGACGAGGAACTGGACACGATACTCAACGTGGCCGAGGACGAAGGCAGGAAGCTCGGGATTGTATAGCGGGCCTACGGGCCAGGCTTGAGGTACTCGATGTATTCCATCGGCGCCGACTCCGGGTGGGGGTAAGCGCCACGGTGGCTCGTCGGCAGCAACGCGGCTATCCTGCACATCACCTCGTCGGTCATGGCTTCCCTGACGCTCCTCGAGACGCTCCGGGATCCTGACGGCGGGACCAGCCTGAACGGCTTCCCCACCCGCACCTTGAACGGCGTGCGACGCAACGACTTGAATCTCTCCCAGAAAAGCTCTCCACCTGAATGGGCCAGCGGCAGTATCGGCGCGCCGCTGCGGAGCGCCAGCTGGATGGCGCCGCCGTGACCCTTCTGGAGCCGGCCGTGGCCGCTCCTCGTGCCTTCCGGCGCCAGCAGGAGGATGCCTCCTCGCTCGAGCACCTCCAGAGAAGAACGCATCGCCTTCAGGTCGGTCGCGTCGCGGTCTATCGGTATGGCGTTCCAGGAATCGGCGATGGCGCCGAGAAGCGGGTTGTTCCACGTCTCGCGCTTGACCAGGCCCACTGCGTCGCGCGGCCAAAGCCAGGCGTAGACAAGCGGAACCTCGAGGAAGTTGACGTGGTTCATCGCAATGATGAGGGGCCCCGAATTCGGGATGTGCTTCATCTCGTCAGCGTCAATCCTGCAGATGATGGACAGGATGGCCCTGACGACAGGCGTGACCAGCGTGCTCGGAAGCTTCACCATGCGCTCCGGTTCAGGCCCTTGCTGTCCGGCCTGGATCGCATATCATCGACAGCGCGCCGGCCACGCATTCCACCTCGAGGGAATGCCCGTCGATGCACACCGTCTCTCCGTCGGCGTGCACGATGAGGCCGCCGTCGGGAGCGCTGATTTCAAGTCTCGATGCGCTCATCGTCCGGACCTTGGCGTGACCTGCCTGTGTCCCCTTCGTGTACCTGACCATCAGGTCGACCATCTCGCGGCGGTTGAGCTGTTCGGCGATGCACAGGTCGAGACGGCCGTCGTGGTTCTCGGCATCGGGGGCCATGAAGAAGGTGCCGCCCATCCTCTTGCCGTTCATGATGGATATCTGCGTACATGCCTGCTCCAGGCCCTGGCCATCGTATGTCATGTGCACGTAGGGTGCCTTGGGGAATGCGGCGAAAGTCCTGAGCGCTCCCAGCACGTAGGCCATGAAGCCGTGCACGTGCTTCATCTTTGCGGCTTCCAGCCCGACGATGGTGTCGAAACCCACGCCCATGCCGTTGGCGAAGTATTTGCCGGCCGGATAGTCCCCTCCCCTGACGAGTCCCACGTCGAGCGGACGCTGCACGCCGCGGGCGAGGACCGCCACGGCTTCATCGAGCGTGGCCGGCAGGTCCGCCCCGTACGCGAAGTCGTTCCCGCGTCCTACAGGCAGCGAACCGAGTACCGGCACGACGCCGCCTGCGGTCAGCGCTTCCCGAGAAGCCATCAGGCCGTTGACTACCTCGTTTACCGTGCCGTCGCCGCCGGCCGCCACGACGATGCCATAGCCTTGCGACCCGGCCGCCCTGGCGATCTCGGTCGCGTGGCCAACCCTCTCGGTCTTTACCAAGGAAAAGTCCAGCCCGCTGGCGGCCAACATGGCCTCGATATCGTGCTGCCGTTCGCCGGCCTTGCCCTTGCCCGCCACCGGGTTGAGTATTATCAGTATCCTGTGCGATTCACTCATGGTCCGCCCACTATAAACCGTTATTCCCGGAGGCGCCAGAGCCAATCGGGACTTCAGGGTAGGCTCGGGCCAAGGCTTCGGCAGCGGCCATGTTGGCCTGCGCAAAGCAACCGAGCAGGCTGTCGTCGACATCGAACCGTGGGTGGTGATTGGGATGGACGATGCCCTTTTCTGGCGACTGGGTATTGAAGAACCAGAAACAGCCGGGCACCCTGGCCAGGTAGAAAGCAAAGTCCTCGCCGCCCATGCTCGGAATCGTCATCGTCCTGGCATCGACCTGGCCAAGCACGCCAGCGACCGCCTCCATCGCGATGCCGGTGGCCTTCGCGTCGTTCGTCAGCGGAGGATAGCCCTCGATCCACGTGAAGCCGTGGCCGAGTCCATGGACGGCGGCGACGCCTGCACAGACGCGTTCTATCCCGGTCCTTGCCAAGGCGCGTTCGAAGGGCTCGAGCGTCCTCGCGGTACCCTTGAAGCGGGCTTCGCCTGGTATCACGTTGTACGTCGAGCCGGCTGAAAGTTCGCAGACGCTGACGACAAAGGGTTTGCGCTGGTCAGGCGCCCTGTTCCTGAACGCCTGCAGGGACATGACGAACTCTGCCAGCGCTGGAATCGGGTCCCTTGCCTGGTGCGGAGCCGCGCCGTGGCCGCCGGAGCCGACGAAAGCGCCTTCGAACATGTCGCTCGACGCCATCATCGGGCCGGGCATGAAGCCCGCCTGCCCGGGCTCCAGCTCCTCGGACAGGTTGCCGACGTGTCCGCCCACTATCGCCGAGACGCCGTCGAGGCAGCCGGCGGCTATCATCGGCCTAGCGCCGAACCAGCCCTCCTCGCCCGGCTGGAATAGCAGACGTACCCTGAAGCCCTCCGGCGGGGAAGCTGAGTACGCCTCGGCGCATGCCAGCAGGGCGCCCGTATGCGCGTCATGACCGCAGGCATGCATCATGCCGTGATGCGCGCTAGCGAACGGAAGGCCAGTCTCTTCGGTGATTGGCAAGCCGTCCATGTCGGCGCGCATGGCGACGAGAGGACCTTCGCACCCGATATCAACGACAAGACCTCCGCCACAGTCGACAGCCTTGAATCCTGTCGCTCCTATCGTCCGCCTGACGTACGCTATGGTATCTGGCAGGTCCAGCCCTGCTTCGGGAATCGCGTGCAGGGCCCTGCGGTGCAGCATGGCGCGCTCGGCGATGTGCTGGTCATTCATGCCCTTCATGGTGCCTCCTCGTGGTCGTGGTCGCGTACAGGATACTCCGGAGCAACCATGCTCGGCTACGCAGAAGCAGAACGCCCATCAGGCGGACGCGTCCTGTTCCTTCGTCCTCTCCGACTGAACAGGATGATGGCCGCTACGATGCACAGGTACAAGCCGTAGGCGATCGCCATTGAAAGCGACGGCGTCGCGCTGTAGCCGAACAGGCTCCCGAGGAAGGAGCCGATAGCGCCTTTCTCGTGCATGGCTGGGAACGAAGCGTCAACCAGCGGCGGATTCAGGTCCCAGAGCTGCTCGACAACGGGAGGCAGGACGCCGGCCTCGCCGAACTCTCCCGCGGACCTGCCAACGAGTCCCGCCGCGAACAGTATCAGGAGTATGTTCGTCGCCGCGAAGAACCGGCGCAAGCCGATGCGGGAGCCGACAGAATAGACGAGAAAGCCTATGGCGACGGCGGCCGTCATGCCGGCAAGCGCGGCGATCACCCCCGCTAGCCCGGAGGCCCGCAAAGAAGCGCCGATGAATATCACCGTCTCGACGCCTTCGCGGAACACTGAAACGAACGCAAGGAGGGCGATGCTTCGCCAGCCACCAATATCGGTACGCATCGCTATTTTTTCTTCCAGCGAAGCACGTATGTCGGCATGGTCGATCCAGAGGATGAGTACGGTCACGAGGATCGCCCCCGCCAGCATGACGGAGCCTTCGAACAGCTGTTCCGCCCGGCCCTCGAACCCGCCGAAAACGGCGAGGAATAGAAATGCGGTTCCGATGCTTGCTGCAATCGCCGCGATTGCCCCGGCCCATAGCGCTGAAACGATACGGTCCAGGCCAGTCCGGCGAATATATGCCAGCAAGATGCCGATGATCAGAGCGGCCTCCAGGCTTTCCCTGAAGACGATCAATACAATCGCTCCCATTTCCGCTCCTCGTTGCTGGATAGAAATGAATATACGTAAACCTGGTGAACGACGATGTTGATTCCGGACAAAATCCCGTATTTTCAAATTAGGCAGGCGCCCTTCTGAAGGCAAGCTAATATTAGTTCATCGAAGCTTGCATCTTTCGATATTCGACACCGCCAGGAGCAGTTACTCAAGACCAGTCATACAAGGGGCGGTGGTGTTGGACGACGAGATGCAAGCTTCGCTACAGGATTTGCCCTTCGGCTCTCGGCTTCCTGCCTCTAGCCTGCGGGCCGCCTCGCTCACTGTCGCGCCCGCAGCTGCGCCCATCCATGGGCGCTTTTCGCCGCATTCGCGGCGCGGTACAACAGAAAGGGGGATACCCCCTCGAGAGAGCAGAAGTATCTGCCCTCTCTCACCCATGCGCTGCTTCGAGTCTCGCAGCGCATGGTTCAAATCCTGTAGCGCCCTTCCTATACAAAAAACCCCGTCCGCGGTAACGGACAGGGTTTTTTGTATGGGCGCTACAGGATTTGAACCTGTGACATCCTGGGTGTAAACCAGGCGCTCTGACCAACTGAGCCAAGCGCCCCGGGGCGGGTACGATATCACGCCGGGTGAAGGCGGGTCAAGAAGAGGCAAGCAACGACGAATTGACGCTTCCCGTGGCGGGCTTCGTTTCTTCATGATAGAATAAGGGATGAAGAAGTTGCTGTGATGAGATTGGCATGCGTCGGCAATGCGCTATGGGACATAGTCTCCTTCGTGGGCGACGATTTTCCGTCGAGCCTCGGCTATCACGACGGATCCACGACCCACGCGGACATCGCCAACCTGGAACCGGTCATCGCCGCCTTGCCCAACGCGTACCTTTGCGCGGGCGGAGGAGCCGCCAATGCGGCCCGGGTCTTTTCTTCCCTCGGCCACGACGCGGCATTCGCCGGCATGATAGGTTCTGATGAAACCGGGCAGCGGTTCAGAGTGGACATGGCGGACTTCGGCATAGAATCGTTCCTGCAGGTATCGCAGAAACCCACCGGTGTGTTCTGCGCGATGATTGCTCCTGACGGTACTCACACGGTGCTGGTAGCGCCTGGAGCCGCCCCCTTCCTGGACGCCGCCGCCGTGCCCGCTGCGTTCTTCCGGCCGGGGTCGACGCTCTATATCGATGGATTCCTGGCGTCGTCCCCCGAAGCGATAGAGCGCCTCGTGCATCGCGCGAAGTCCGCCGGCATGGGCATCGCTCTCGACGTTGCAGGTTCCAGGATCGCTGCCATCCATCGGGACTTCTTCATCGAGCTTATCCGTACGTCATGCTCCTGGACCTTCATGAACGAGGACGAGTTCATGGCCCTGGCCGATTCCGGGGTAGACGACGCACTCGCCCGATTCTCGGCCGGGATCCCCGGCGTCGTGGTCGTCAAGCGAGCTGAGATTGGCGCCGTATGCGTCAGCGACGGCTCGGTGGTGGAGAGCTCCGTAAGGCCGATACGCGCGACAGACACGACAGGCGCGGGCGACGCGTTCGCCGCTGGCTTCCTGTCGGCCGCGATAGCCGGCTCTTCGCTTGCTCGTTGCCTCAGGCTCGGCAACCGCGTCGCGGAGCACGCCATACAGGTACCGGGCATGGCCATAGACAGCGCAGGCTTGCGGCGCGCCGCGGACGCGGTGTCCTGAGCGCAACCCGTCAATAGCATCGATTTAACGCCCAAAACACTGTCTACAAGCCTCAAACGCCTTGCCCAACGGGGCAATACCTCTATATTTTATATCAAAACCTCCAGAAGGGACGCCGCAGAATGTCAAGCAACGAGATCGTACCAATAGACATGATTCTTCCAAACAAGATTCCCATAATTCCGCTCAACGGAAAACCTATATTCCCCGGCATATTCACCCCGCTGATGCTCGGGAGTCAGGATGACATCCAGACCGTTGACGAGGCCATGCAGACCGACGGCATGGTGGGCCTGGTTCTTGTGCGCGACGACACCGAGAAGCCCAAGTCGAGCGACCTGCACTCGGTGGGCACGGTAGCCAAGATCGTCAAGCGCATCAATCTGCCCGACGGCTCGGTGAACATTTTCATATCGACGCTCAAGCGCTTCAAGATAAAGAAAGCGCTGTCCAAGGAACAGCCTATTGTCGCCGCGGTCGAGTACATCGAGGACCTGGGCGAAGGGCCCGACGAGATCAAGGCGCTGACCCGAGCGCTGCTGTCGGAGATGAAGCAGGTATCGGAGAACAATCCGCTCTTCTCCGAGGAGATGCGCCTGAACATGATCAACATCGATCATCCGGGCAAGATCGCCGACTTCATCGCCAGCATCCTCAACATCGACAAGGACGAGCAGCAGAAGATACTCGAGCTCTTCGACATCAGGGAACGCATGGAGCGCGTCCTCATGTCTATCAAGCGCGAGCAGGAGCTCCTCAAGATCCAGAAGCGCATCCAGGGCGAGATCAATGAAAAGGTCGAGAAGAGCCAGCGCGACTACTTCCTCCGCGAGGAACTCAAGGCCATAAAGCAGGAGCTCGGCATGCCTGCCGACGCCAAGGGCTCCGACCACCAGCGCTTCAAGGAGAAGCTGGACTCTTTCGGCTTCTCAGGCGAGGTCAAGGAACTCGTCGAGCAGGAGCTAGAGAAATTCGGCCTCATGGATCCCAATTCCAGCGAGTTCATAGTCACGCGCAACTGGCTGGAGCTTGTCAGCAACCTTCCGTGGAAAGCCGAGACCGGCAAGGACTTCGACCTGAAGGCTGCCCGCGACATCCTGGAGAACGACCATTACGGCCTCAAGGACGTCAAGGACCGCATCATCGAATACCTGGCCGTACGCAAGCTCAAGCGCGACGCCAAGGGCTCGATACTGTGCCTGGTCGGCCCTCCGGGCGTCGGCAAGACGAGCGTCGGCCGCTCTATAGCTCGGGCCCTCGGAAAGGAATTCTTCAGGTTCTCGGTCGGCGGCATGCGCGACGAAGCGGAGATCAAGGGCCACCGCCGCACCTACGTCGGGGCTCTGCCTGGCAAGATCATCCAGGGGCTCAAAATAACCAAGAGCCGCGATCCCGTGTTCATGATCGACGAAATTGACAAGATGGGCACGAGCTACCAGGGCGACCCTTCGAGCGCTCTCCTCGAGGTGCTCGACCCGGAGCAGAATTTCTCGTTCCGCGACCATTACCTGGACCTGCCATTCGACGTGTCGAGCGTCTTCTTCATAGTCACCGCCAACACGCTCGATACGATACCGTCGCCGCTCCGCGACAGGATGGAGATAATCCAGCTGTCGGGCTACGTCGATTCGGAGAAGCTCGAGATCGCCAAGCGCTACCTGATACCAAAGAGCCTCGAGAAATCGGGGCTCAAGAAAGCCAGGGTCAAGTACACTCGAGACGCGCTTTCCGCGATAGCCGAGGGCTATGCCCGCGAGGCCGGCGTGCGCAACTTCGAAAAGCTTCTCGACCGCATCCACCGGAAGATCGCCCTGCAGGTCGTCACCGCCCAGGAAGCGGGCGAAGAGCCGAAGAAATTCGAGGTGGACAAGCCGTCGCTCGAAAAATACCTGGGCCAGCCCCGCTTCGACGCCGACGAGGTCAAGCGCGCCACGCTGCCCGGCATGACGGTAGGCCTGGCCTGGACCAGCATGGGCGGCGACACGCTCATCATCGAGGCCGTCGCCAATCCCGGCAAGGAAGGCTTCAAGCTCACCGGGCAGATGGGTTCGGTGATGCAGGAATCCGCGGGCATCGCCTATACCTGGGTCCGCCACCACGCCGCCGACGCGTTCCAGATCCCGGCGAAATACTTCGAGGAACGACAGATTCACCTGCACATACCCGAAGGCGCTACGCCCAAGGACGGCCCGAGCGCCGGCGTGACGATGGCCACCGCGCTCATGTCGCTCGTGCTAGGCAAGCAGGTCAAGGACAGGCTCGCGATGACAGGAGAACTGTCGCTTACCGGGCAGGTGCTCCCGATAGGCGGCCTCCGCGAGAAGACCGTGGCGGCCAAGCGGAACAAGATCAGGGAAATCATCATTCCCAAGGCCAACGAGAAGGACCTTGACGAGATTCCAGAGCATGTCAAGAAAGGCATCGCCTTCCACCCCGTCGAGCGGATGGAAGAAGTGCTCGCGATAGCGCTTCCGTAAACAGCCAGGGATGCGGCCGATGAAAAAAGGAATGATAGCGGTTACCGGTGCTGACGGCTTCCTCGGTTCCAACGTGGTCAGGGCGTTGCTGGCGGCAGGCTATGACGTTCAGGCTATCCTAGAACCGGGGCGGGAGACTGGTACATTGGCAGGGCTCGAGTACGAGGCTCGCCGAGGGAGCCTTCTGGACGCTGGATTTGTCTCCGAAGCCGTGCGGGGCGCCGATGCAGTGATCCATACCGCCGCTTCGACCGCCGTCTGGCCGAACCGCATACCGTCGATGCGAACCCTGAACGTCGTCGCGGCGGTCGAACTCGCCCGGGAGGCGAAGGCAGCAGGAGTGCCGGCTTTCGTCCACGTAGGCAGCGCGAGCTCCTTCGCGTGGGGAACCAGGGACCAACCCGGCGACGAGGCCGGCGAGTACCGCTCCGGCCATTTCGGGCTCGACTACCAGGATACCAAAAAAGAAGCCCAGGATTCCATGCTCGCGCTGCAAGCCGGAGGCTTCCGCCTGGTCGTCGTCAACCCGACCTTCATGTTCGGGCCGTATGATTCAAAGCCGGGTTCCGGGGAGATGATACTGTCGGTCGCGGCTCGCAAGGTCCCCGGCTACACCTCCGGAGGCAGGTCGTTCGCAGACGTGCGCGCGGTAGCCAAGGGAATTGTCGCGGCGCTTGAACGCGGACGAGGCGGGCAGTGTTACATACTGGGCGGCAACAATCTATCGTACGGCGAAGCGTTCTCCGCGATCGCTGCCGTCGTCGAAGTGGTGCCGCCCCGGTTCAAGTTGCCGGGAGCCGCGGCGCTCGCGTACGGCGCGATCGGTTCTGCCATCGCCAGTCTAACCGGCAAGCCGCCCAAGCTGAGCTTGGCCATGACGCGCGTATCTCTGGAGGGGCAGTACTATTCGTCGGCAAAAGCCGAACGTGAACTTGGATACGCAGTGGGCAACTTCGACGATGCGGTAGGCGCCGCCGTCGCCTGGTTCAAGGCAAACGGCAAGATGAAAACGCTCTAGTCGAAATACTTTCTCAGCTGGCGTCTCGAGAATCCTGTCATCCCCCTGACGAGACCTGGCGCTAGACGTACCACGAACGCCATGACCTTGCCGGTCGGCGTATGGTACCCGGTCGCCTTCCGCCTGGTGACGCACTCGAGGATGTACGCGGCTGCATTTCGGCGAGTGGCCTGCGACGGCCTCGACAGCGGCACCATGGAGCCGTCAGCTGCGAATACCCGCTTGTCCGGATCGTTGTCTACGAGCCCGACGTGCACCACCGTAAAGCTGCAACCCGATCCGGAATACTCTGTCCGCAGCGACTGGGCGAGCGCCGTGAGCCCCATCTTGGAGGCTGAATACGCCGAGACCTCGGGCAAGCCATACAGCCCCGCGAGGCTGGAGACGAAACTGACGGCACCACGGCTGGACGCGATGTCTCCCATGAAGGTGCGCGTCATGAGCATCGGCCCAAGGAGGTTCCCGTCGACGAGAGCCTTGAAAACCGTCGGGTCGGTCTTGCCGAATTCACCCCGCATCGAAACGCCCGCGTTGTTGATCAGGATGTCGACCTTGCCGAACGCAAGGAGCACTTCATTCCTTGCGGACAGGCAATCCGACGGATCGGTCGCGTCGGCTACGACGACGATGGCGCCGGGGGGCATGGCAGCCGCGGTTTCCTCCAGGGGTGAGCGGCGTCTGCCCAGCAGCGCGACCCGGGCTCCTGCGGCTCCGAGGGCAAGGGCGATTTCTCGGCCGATGCCGGATCCCGCTCCGGTCAGCGCGACGACGGCTCCATCCAGCGCCATCCGCTTCATTCGGCCGCCATCTTCCTGATAGCGCGCAGTGAACCCGAATCGTTCCCCAAGGCGATGGCGAGGTGTATCGCGAACGCCGGCACGATGCTGCCGTACCGCAATGACAGGAGCGAGGCGATGACGCCGAACGGTACCGCTCCCGCAGCTTCCTTGGAGCTCTTGGGCAAGTGCGCGACTGCGTACAAGGCCGTTGTCGCGGTGACAGCGGCCACAGGCCCAAGCGGCGCCAGCGCCGCGAGCAAGTAACCCCGGAAAGCGAATTCGTAAGCGGCGAGGTAGATCGACCAGGAACCTATCTCGATTGTCCAGCCTGTCACCGTCCATCGCGACGGCAGGAATTGCGGATACGACACAAGGTCGGCCGGCGATTTCTTCGACAAAAAACCTATGGCAAACCCGACCGCGGAGAGTGCCAACGTCAAAGGCAGCCAGCTACCAGCTCCCCTGACGCTCAAGCCGGCAGCCGCAAGATCGATCCCGAAACCGAATTTCAAGGCTGCCGCGGGAATCGCTAAGACCGCGATGAAAAAACAAGGCGATCAACGATGACCCGGGCTGGCTTCCGGCGTCCCGGCTTCGACTCGGAGGGCAAGGCCCCGCTCGCGATGTACGCGATATAGAAGGCCGCGAACCATCCGTAGCCAAATGCGGTCGCGTATCCGCTCATGCCGGCTTCCATACGCCCGTTTCCAGCCTCAGGCCACATTGCTTTTCAAGCACCGAGTGCAGGCCCTCCGACATCATCCTCGCGGTCGCCGCGACGTCGTCGGGCAGGCCCGATCCTTGATGGCCAGCTCCGCTGGCAAGAACCGTTTCAGCGAGCAGCTTAGCGGCTATGAAGCGCCGCCCTTTCTCCACCGCAAAACCCAGCGGCTCGTCCAGGAGGCCGACGACCTCCCAGGTCGACTGCTCGGCCTGGCTGTACCTGCCCGCGTCCTTGTCCTGGTCGGATATGCGCACGGGCAAGCGCCTGGCTATGTCTTCGAGCCGCGGCACCAGGCGCGCCAGGTCGAAGAGCCCGGTCGCACAGTTGAACAGCACCCGTTCTCCGGACGCCTCGAGTTCGAGGACACGCGAGAAAGGTATGGCCTGCCCTATGTCGGCGACCGTCCGCCTCCCCGCCGATGTCGTCACGAGGACACCGCCCTTGACGTCGACCGGCGTCCGGTACGCGAACTCGAAGGCGGCTTCCGCGCCGGACAGCGCCATGACCGCGAGCCCGGCCGCATCGGGGCAGTAGCCGATGTTGTCGACGTTGCCGAGCCATGCGTAGCGGTAGCCGTCAGCCAACAGTCCGCAGTAGAGGTCAGCCATGAACCTGAAGCCCTGTCCATGCCCACCGGGCAGGGCGATCGCACTGTCGGCCTTGCCCCAAGCCCGGTCGAAGACGCGTTTTGGCCGGCCTTCGCTCGAGTGGCTGAACGCGGCGATCATCGGCTGCCTGGCCGTGCGCGCACGAGTCGGATCCGTCCCGGTGGCCGCGATGAGTGGAGCAAGCCACGGGTGCTTCGCGTAGCGCAGGTACTCGGCTGAGAGCGCCGAGTCGGTGCCTTCGCTAGTCATCTGGAAAAACGGCAGCACCTGCCTGTCGAGCCTGCCGAATCGTTCGACGCTGCGGGCGGCCTGCAGTAGCGCAGCGCGCATCTTCAGCACCAGGAAGCTTTCCCCGGGGCTACCGTCAGGGTTGATGTAAGCAGGCGTGGCGCCTTTTGGCCTTCCCTCGCACAAAGGCGCCAGCAGTTCGAATCCGTCGCTTACCGCCTTGAAGACGCCAGCACCCAGGGAGCCGTTCTTCTTGCGGTCGGCGTAGCTCGTCGCCGATCCTCCGTTGAGCACCCCCCAGGCGGTCATGCCGTATAGCCGCTCGCCCAAGTCGACGAGCGCGGTCCGGTCGAAGCGCGCCAGCCCGTCTGCGCAGATGCAAGCCCGAGGCAGCTCGAGCCCGACCGAAGCGAGGCGCTCGCCCGCGGCCGAGGCTGGCAGAGAGTAGCTCATCGAGTCGCCGACCGGCACTATGGTCGTGCCGTCGACCGGCGGCACTCCTGCTACTTCGACTGCCGAGAACCCGTCGTAGCTCCCGGCGTTCAGCTCGTCGAGTATCGACAGGGTGAGGCTTACGTCGATACCTTTGGCCCGCATGTCGGCGAGCAGGGCGGGGGTTGGCTTCTCACTCATTGCCGTTACCCGTCCGCCGACATGGTGGCGGCAGCGTTGGCAGCGCCATAGATCGAAATGTCGTAATCCCTGACGACAAACACCGGCGTGCGTACTGCGATCTCCCGGATGTGCGCCCGGTACCCATGGCCGAAGCACTCCATGAAGCGTCCGTCTTCGGTGAAGAAGCTCAGGTTCTTGGACGCTATGCCGCCGGCCAGGTAAATGCCGCCGGTCGGGATGAAAGTCGCTGCGGCGTCGGCGGCTACGCGGGCGTAGAGCCTGACGAACATCGCCATCACCCGGCTGCACAGTTCGTCGCCTGCCGCCGCCGCCTCGGCGATGCCGGCCGGCCGCTGGTGCCCCGGCAATTCCAGGATGCGGCTGACCGCCGTCGACTGCGATGTCGAAACTGAAACCATGAATTCAAAAATATGCCCTATGCCCTGCCCGGAAACGCCGGCTTCGGCGCCGGCGGCGAAACCGTAACGCTTCTCGATCCAGAATGAAAAGGCCCGCGATTCGTCGTCGTACACCGGCAGGCAGACGTGGCCGCCTTCGGACGGATACACGCGCGTCATCCCGCCATCGCGAAGCACGTAGCCGAAGCCGAGTCCGGTACCGGCGCCTATGACGACGACAGGCCCGTCGGCCGACGGCGCAGCCTTCGAGCCGTCGGGAAGGCACAACTGCACGAGTTCGCCGGGGTTTGCCGGGTCGAGAAGGAGTATTCCCCACGCTATGGCGCTAAAATCGTTGATGACGAAGGTTGGCACGCCGAAGCGGGCTTCGAGATCGTCGCCGTCTATTCCCCACGGCGCGTTGGTCAGCGTTATTG
The DNA here is from genome assembly GCA_002839245.1 of Spirochaetae bacterium HGW-Spirochaetae-7. Lineage (GTDB taxonomy): Bacteria > Spirochaetota > Spirochaetia > Treponematales > UBA12059 > SZUA-370. The sequence continues at coordinate 17,337 of PGXR01000088.1, forward strand.
ACCGGCCGACGACCGGACCCGCGCCGCTGACGCACAGCACCCCGGGCGACGGGACCCCCAAAGCGGTGGCTTCGTCGACGAAGCGGCCGAGAGGCGCCATGAGCGAAGGTTCGGCCTTGGTCGAATATCGGCGCTCGAAGCGCTTCTCGAACGATCCCCCGCCGACCGTGACGATGGCGCAACTGGTATTGGTGCCGCCGACGTCGACGGCCAGGACCGTCACGGCGGGCAAGTTCGTGGTTGAGTGCATTACAGGTATAGTAGCGCGAGGCCAGCTTGGCTGTGAAGTACCGGGGTACCCGCTATCGGCTCGAGTCGAATCGCAGCGACAGGAGCGCGTCCACCGTCCCGAAGGCGAGCGACAACCCCGCGGCCGTGAGGATGCTCAGCACCTGCTCCTGGTCGCTCGGCTGGTAGGACGCCTCGTTCCTGAACGGCCAGGGGGCGTAGGTCGACTCGAAGCCATAGTCCACGTAGCGCCGAAGGTCGAAGGCCAGCCGCGTGTAGAAAAGAAGAATCGGGAATGCACCGAGGCTGATGATCTCGAATCGGCGCGCGCCCGCAAGCCAGGGAGGGAATTCGTCCTTGCGGTATGGCTCGGGCAATGCGCTGACCGCGGCTGAAGCGGGAGCAGCGGTGCCCGACTGCGGCCAGGCAACTGAGGCGGTGGCCAGCACCAGCGCCAGGACGGCACCCGCGCGCAGCGGCCTCACGGGTAGGCCCTGCTGCCGAAAATGGCCGTTCCGACGCGCACCATCGTCGAACCTTCCTCGATGGCCAGCTCGAGGTCGTTGGTCATTCCCATCGACAGCGTGTTGAACGACGGCAGGTCGAACCGGCTCCTGGCTTCATTGAAGGCGTCGGCGCACGAACGGAACGAGGCGCGGATGGCGACGGCATCGTCGGTGTATGGAGCCATCGTCATCAGGCCGCGTATCCTGATCCCCGGCAGGACCGCGGCCTGCTCGATGGCACGATACAGAGCCTCGGCATCGGCGAATCCACTCTTCGATTCCTCCCCGGTGTGCAGCTCGAACAGAAGGTCGAGCGTCTTCCCCGCATCCCTGGCGCGACGGGAAAGCTCCACGGCAATAGTATCTGAATCGACTGACTGCACGCAGTCGAACAGGATGGCCGCTTTCTTGGCCTTGTTGCCCTGCAGGTGGCCCAGGAGGTGGACCGTCGCTCCAGGGATGGAGCCGGCGATGGACGAAAACTTGCCTTCGGCTTCCTGGACCCGGTTCTCCCCGAAGGATCGTATCCCGGCCGCGTACGCCGCAAGGACGGCCCCGGCCGGGTTGAACTTGGTGACGGCCAGGAGTTCCACGGAATCGGGCGGTCTGCCGGCGCGCCTGCAGGCGGCGTCGATACGCTCCCTGACGGCTGCGACGGCTGCGGCGATCGCTGCGTCGTAGGCGGGGCTTCCGGGGACCTCGTCCCGGGCGGGCGGCCTCGGAGCGAGCGCGCCCGCCGGAACGGAGTCTTTTCCGGTCACAGGAAATCCCTCAGTGATTCGTCGATGCCCTTGCGGACCTCGAACCAGAAATCAAGGGCGGCCGAGGCGGCATCGGCGTCAAATGCTGCGATCCATGAAAGCAGCTCGGGGTCGGTCGAGCCATCGACGTCGCGGACGCGGGTCATGAACGTCCTGACGAGCTCCACGTCGAGGGCGCTCTCCCAGTACACGCCTGCATTGCGGCTGTTGATTCGGCTCGCCGCCACGGTTACCGAGCGGAGATACGCATCGCGGCAGCCGTACAGCGATTCCATCGCCTCGGGCACCATCTCCTCGGCCCAGCCACGGTGGAAGCGACAGATGCCGGCGTTGTCCATGACCAGCTCTTTCTTGAGCCGCTCGGCACAAGCGCGGCCTAGCTTCCTCGGTGGCATGAAATCAGTTCCGTAGTGCATGTAGTACTTGCCCATGATGGCCATCGGGGCGAGCACGCCAGGCGTCCAGTACTGGTTGGGTACCATCCAGCCCTTGCGGCCGTGGGCGGTATAGACGAACCTGTCGAGAACGCGGACGCCGCTGGTCGACCTGACCCGCCTGCCCCATTTCCTCGCGCCTTCCCGGAAATCGACTATTCCGCGCCTGGCAACGATGGATTCGAGCAACTCCACGCCAAGCTCGGCGTTGTGCATGGAATCGGAAACCAGGTCGAAATGACCGAGATCCCAGCGTGGCTTCCGGGTGACGCCGAGGTCTTCCGCGCTCAAGGCGCCCGAGTCGAGGCAGTCCATCAGCCAGGCCGTCACGCCGCCGGCGGATATGGCATCGAAGCCAGCGGAGTCGGAGGCCCGGTTGAGGCGCTCTGCCGCGCGCTGGTCGAAAATACCGCATAGCGGACCGAGCGCCTGGTATGGCTCGAAATCCTTCTTGTATTCGCCGCGCATCTTCTTGCAGACCGCCGAGCACGGCTCCCCGCAGGTAGACTGGCTCTTGGTCGCTATCGTCTCCTCGTTGAATTGCCTGAGGTAGTGCTCGGTCACGAAGCGCCGGTGTATGTCCAGCCGCTCAGCCTCGGTCCATCCGGTGCTGCGATAGTTGAGCGCGATGAACCTGCCTCCGACGGTTGC